>CALGKJ010000183.1 GCA_937930535.1 uncultured Clostridia bacterium | reverse complement strand
TCAAATGGAAAGTAAATACTTTTTATATTCTATAAATGCTAAATTACTTCAAAGCATTATTTTCTACACAAAATAAAGGAAGGTAACATTCCCCTCAGTCTTAATTATTATAGAATATTGTATAAACCGGATAAAAAAATCATTCCTATAGAAATTGCATTGCTAGTATATATACATAGAATATATATGCACATTTAGAAGGTAAAAGCATCAGATGAATTCCCAAAAGTGAGAAAACCGGAAATGTAATAACATAATAATGCCACAAACAAAAACTAAATCCTCGGAAGCCTTGAATTACAAACTTTCCGAGGATTTTTTATACTACTCAAATTCTATCGTAGCCGGAGGCTTCGACGTTATATCATACACAACCCGATTTATATTTTCCACCTCATTCACTATCCTATTAGATATCTTCTCCAGTACCTCGTATGGTATCCTTGCCCAGTCTGCGGTCATTGCGTCTGAGCTTGTTACTGCTCTTATGGCTATGGTGTGGGAGTATGTGCGTTCGTCTCCCATTACTCCTACTGTTGTGATGTTGGGCAGGGCGGTAAAATACTGCCATATGCTTCTGTCCAAGCCTGCTTTTTGTATTTCCTCTCTTAGTATGGCATCAGATTCCTTTACTATGTGCAGCTTTTCTTCTGTTATTTCTCCTAGTACTCTTATTCCCAAGCCTGGACCCGGGAAAGGCTGTCTCCATACTAAATAGTCGGGTATGCCAAGCTCTAAGCCTACTGCTCTTACTTCGTCCTTGAAAAGTGTGTTTAGGGGTTCAATAAGCTTAAATTGCATGTCTTCAGGCAAGCCTCCCACGTTGTGATGGGATTTTATGGTTGCGGCTGTTTTTGTGCCGCTTTCTATTATGTCTGGGTATATTGTGCCTTGTACTAGGAAGTCTATTTGTCCAAGGTTTTTTGCTTCTTCTTCAAATACTCTTATGAATTCTTCGCCGATGATTTTTCTTTTCTTTTCGGGGTCTGATACGCCTTTAAGTTTTCCTAAAAATCTGTTTTGAGCATTTACTCTTATAAGGTTCATATCAAATTGTTTTCTGAATATCTCCTCTACCTGATCGCCCTCGCCTTTTCTTAGTAAGCCGTGGTCTACAAATATGCAGGTAAGCTGATTTCCTATGGCTTTATGTACCAGTACCGCCGCAACAGATGAATCAACTCCGCCGCTCAATGCGCATATTACCTTTTTATTGCCTGCCTTCTCACGTATTTCGTCAAGCTTTTCATCAATAAAGCTGCCCATAGTCCAGCTTCCTGACAAGCCGCAAATATCGTAAAGGAAGTTTTTTAGTACTGCTTTTCCGTACTCTGTATGTTCTACTTCTGGATGGAACTGTACACCGTATAGCTTTCGCTCTTTATCTCCCATTGCCGCAACGGGGCAGGTTTCGGTGCTTCCTAATATTTCAAAACCCTGAGGCGGCTGCTTTACATAGCAGGTGTGACTCATCCAGCAGGTACTGTTTACGGGTATTTGCTTAAACAGTCTTTCGTCCTTGAGTACAACTGAGGTTTTGCCGTATTCCCTTTTGTCAGCCTTTTCTACTATTCCCTCTAGCATATGGGACATAAGCTGGACTCCGTAGCAAATGCCGAATATAGGTATTCCAAGCTTAAATATGTCAGGGTCGCATTTTGGGGAGTCTTTTTCAAATACGCTGGCTGGCCCTCCTGTAAATATTATTCCCTTTGGGGCTTTTTTCTTTATTTCTTCTATGGTTATATCATAGGGTACTACTTCACAGTATACATTGGCTTCTCTGACTCTGCGTGCAATAAGCTGATTATACTGACCTCCAAAGTCCAGTATCAGCACTTGCTCTTTATTTTCCAATTTTTTATCCTCCTAACAAACCATTATAATTTTTATCACCAACCAAGCATGAAAATTAGGTTGGTCTACCCAACTTTACATCAGCAATCAATGAAAAGAAAGCAAGTCTCAGTAAGTGACCCTAGACAGACACAGCTTTATTTTCAACCTAACCTGCTACATGCTGTAGTTTGGTGATTCCTTTGTTATTTGTACATCATGGGGATGGCTCTCCCGCAGTCCTGCTGCTGTTATTCTCATAAACTGCGAGTTTCTTCTCAGCTCCGCTATGGTTCTTGTTCCGCAGTAGCCCATACTGGAGCGTAATCCGCCCACAAGCTGATATATGGTATCTGCCAAAGCTCCTTTATAGGGTACTCTGCCTTCAACTCCCTCGGGAACCATCTTCTTGGCATCCTCTTGAAAATATCTGTCCATACTGCCGCAAGCCATTGCTCCCAGAGATCCCATACCTCTATATACCTTGAAGCTTCTTCCTTGATATATTTCCATTTCTCCGGGGCTTTCCTCAGTACCTGCAAACAAACTTCCAAGCATTACTACACTTGCACCTGCGGCTAAAGCCTTTGAAACGTCACCGCTGTATTTGACTCCTCCGTCGGCGATTATGGGTACACCATATTTTTCTGCCTCTATAGCACAATCGTATACAGCAGTAATCTGAGGTACTCCCACGCCTGTAACGACCCTTGTGGTACATATGGAGCCGGGACCGATTCCTACCTTTACAGCATCTGCACCCGCTTCTATAAGTTCTCTGGTTGCCTCGGCGGTTGCAACGTTTCCTGCTATAATTTGCAAGTCAGGATAGTGATTTTTAGACTTTTTGACTGCATCAATTACCCCTTTTGAATGACCGTGTGCTGTGTCTATTACTATTATGTCAACCTTAACTGCTGCCAAAGCGGCTATCCTTTCTAGCATATCACTGGTCACGCCTACTGCCGCTCCAACTAACAGCCTTCCGCTGGAGTCCTTTGCGGAGTTTGGATATTGAATGGCTTTTTCTATATCCTTAATAGTTATTAAGCCTCTTAGATAACCCTTTGAGTCTACTAAAGGCAGCTTCTCAATCTTATGCTTTTTCAGTATTTCTTCTGCTTGAGTAATATTAGTATTTTCAGAAGCTGTAATGAGACTTTCCTTAGTCATTACCTCTGATATTTTTCTTGACATATCTGTTTCAAAACGTAAATCCCTGTTTGTAAGTATGCCTACAAGCTTTCCGCTGTTGTCAGTTATTGGGACACCTGATATTCTGTATCTTTCCATCAGCTCCATTGCATCTGAAATAACATGTTCTGGGGACAGGTGAAAAGGGTCTACTATAACTCCATGCTCGGATCTTTTTACTTTGTCTACCTCCATTGCCTGCTTCTCAATGGACATGTTTTTGTGGATGATACCTATTCCGCCTTCTCTGGCAATTGCAATAGCAAGTCTTGCTTCTGTTACTGTATCCATGCCTGCTGACATAAATGGAATATTAAGCTTCATACGCTTTGTCAGATAGGTTGATACATCAGTGTTTTTAGGCAGTATTTCGGATTTTGCCGGTATTAATAGAACATCGTCAAAAGTAAGACCTTCCTTTAAAAATTTTTCCATTTTAACTTTTTCACTCCTTAGAATATATAAAAATTAAATTATGTATACTACAGAATCCATACCCATGAAGAGCATATTAACTACATATATATTGCCCAAAAAAATAAAAAACTGACAAAGTGAAATTTGTCAGTCTAAACAGTATATTGTAAAGCGAAAAAGCATACAAAGACAAGCTGGATGCATATTTCACTCATGTCACACAATTTAAGGTTGCGTAGTAGAAACCATCGAGCCATATTCCCGACTTTATATGAGCTTATTAAGTTTACCATGATGTGTGTCAGATAATTTTAAGTATTCATCTTGTTCCAGCTTCTTTATTAATTCTCCATATATTTGTTGAATGGGTATACCAGTTTTTTGAGCTATCATCCTGCAATCTTCATACTCGGGAGAATATTTAATAATCTCACCTTCAAATATTCCAAACTTAAAACGTACGCTCCCATGCTCTGTATCCAGCTGTACAATTGCTCTATCCAGTATGTCCCTTTCCATTTTGCTGCATCTGGTGCCGAAGGTGCTGGTTTGAGTTAATAGTATTTTATTGAAATAATCTCTTTTATCCTCACTGCATAATACAGACAGCATAACCGCCGGTCTGTTTTTTTTCATAATAATATTGGTAAAATAAACATCTAAAGCCCCTTCGCTTAAAAGCTTTTCCATTAAAAAGCCTAGCTGCTCTGGTGTCATATCATCTATATTTGTTTCAAGCTTTACTATCTGATCTTTTTTTTCTTCGTTTTCCTTTATAAGCATTACCCTAAGCACGTTAGGAATTTCATAAGTCTTTTTGCCAAGTCCGTAGCCTATCCGCTCTATCTGGATATCTGTCATATCATAGTGCATGTGCCCTAAAGCCTTAACAAAGGCAGCTCCTGTAGGGGTAACAAGCTCAAAGTTTGCATCGTTAAAGTATACAGGAATGTCCTTCAGAATCTCCATGGTTGCAGGTGCAGGAAGTGGAAAAACTCCATGCTGGCACTTTACAAAGCCCCTTGATAGGGGTATCTTTGAGAAAGCAATTTTTTCTACTCCAAGATAGTCAATGCATATGGCAACGCCAATAATATCGACTATGGAATCTAATGCCCCCACTTCATGGAAATGCACTTCCTCCACAGGCTTCCCATGTATTTTGCCTTCAGCCTCTGCTACTACTCTGAAAATGCCCTTGCTTAACTGCTTTATATTGGCATTTAACCTGCTGTTATCAATAATTGCTTCTATATCCCTTAGGTTTCTATGCTCATGGTGATGCTCATGAGCATGGCTGTTTTCGTGAGTATGCTTGTGGTCATGATCATGGCTGTGATGATGTTCCTCATGCTGGTTATGGCTTTGTTCATGTATATCCTTCTCATTTTCGAGTATAACTGTTACATATGTTCCACTTATACCGTTTTTTAGCTTCTTTTCTATTTTTATTTCATATCCGTCTATATTTAAAAGCTTTAGATTATCTAAAAGTATGTTTTCATCAATACCAAGATCCAGCAATGCCCCAAGGGTCATGTCTCCGCTAATGCCGGAAAAGCAATCGAAGTAAAGTGTCTTCATTTGTAAACTTCCTTTCTATAGGTTTCTTTGGTTTATTAGGCTTGCAAGATACCCTGCTCCAAAGCCGTTATCAATATTTACAACTCCTATGCCACTGGCACAGCTGTTTATCATTGTAAGCAACGCAGATAAACCGCCAAAATTTGCTCCGTAGCCTACACTGGTGGGTACTGCTATAACAGGACAGCTAACCAAGCCGGTAACTACACTTGCCAGTGCCCCCTCCATACCTGCTACTGCAATTATTACATTTGCTTGTGTAAGCAGATCGGCATTCATAAAAAGTCTATGTATACCTGCTACCCCTACATCATACAGTCTATCAACTCTATTTCCCATAAATTCTGCTGTAACTGCCGCTTCTTCTGCTACAAACATATCTGAGGTTCCCCCTGTAGCTATGACTATCCGACCCATGCTTTTTTCGGACTCACTCCGTACAACTGTTATTGTACGTGCTCTTTCGTTGTATACTGCATCCTGTACTTTATCCTTTACAGCATTATACATCTCTATATCAGCTCTTGTGCCGAGTACGTTACTATTATGCAGAAGCATTTTTTCAAATATTACTGCACACTGTTCGGGAGTCTTTCCTGCACAATATATAACCTCTCCAGTACCCTTACGCAGCTTTCTATGGTTATCAAGCTTGGCAAATCCAAGCTCCTCATAGGGCAGCTTTTTCAGCATATCTACAGCTTCATTTATTTCAACAACACCGTTTTTTACACTTTTCAAAAGCTGTTCCAGATACTTTTCATCCACAATCATCACTCCAATTGTATAGTTTTGATATATTTACTTTTTAATAGTCTCATTCAAGCTGCCGGTACGATATCCTTCTAAATCCAGTGTAACATAGGAAAATCCGATAGATTTCATATATCTGCCGGTTTGCTGCATCATATCATTCTGATACATTCTGCATATTTCCGAGGGCAGCAGCTCTATTCGTGCGATGGCTTCGTGACATCTTACTCTGAGCTGTGAAAAGCCTTTATCCCTCAGGTATCTTTCCGCTCTTTCCACCATTCTAAGCTTGCTTTCCGTTATTTCCTCATTGTATGGAATTCTCGAAGCGAGACATGCAAGGCTAGGTCTGTTCCATGTAAACAAATCCATATCCTTTGAAAAAGCTCTTATCTCTGCTTTAGTTATTCCGCATTCCTTTAGGGGACTGCACACTCCAAGCTCCAAAAGTGCTTTCATTCCAGGTCTATAATCGCCCACATCATCTGCATTTGTACCGTCAATTACTGTACTTATGCCATTTTCTTCTGCCAGCCTTAATATTTCTTTAAATATTTGTGTTTTGCATATGTAGCATCTATCTACAGGGTTTTCTTTGAACCCGGCAATGTCAAATACATTAAAATCTACTATTATATGCTTTACATTGAGCTGTTCTGCAACCTTCTTGGCATCTTCCTTCTCTTCGTCTGTTATTACGTTTGACATAACAGTTACAGCTATAACATTTTCTATTCCCAGTGTATCAGAAGCAGCTTTTAATAAAAAAGCACTGTCTACGCCTCCTGAAAAGGCGACTGCTGCTTTTTTATAGCTTCTCAACTTACTTATAAGCTTCTCCATATTTTGCACAATACAACCCCCATAAAAACAGATTCGTAACCATTCTTTCACTATTATACCTATATGGGCATAATTTTAAAAGTAAAATCCAGTCAATGACTGGATTTTTGTTAATCTATTATTTCTATTTCGTCTCCTACCTTTACGACTCCGTCCTTTAGTACCTTTGTAAATATGCCCTCTGTAGGCATTACGCAATTTCCTACCTGATGATATATTGCACATTTGGTATGGCATTCCTTGCCTATCTGTGTTACCTCTTGAATTGTATCACCTATCTTCATTTTGGTTCCTACTGGAAGTGTATATAACTCTATGCCCTCTGTAGTAAGATTCTCTGCAAACTTACCAGTACATAGTCCTTTTATTCCCAGAGCCTTCATTTTATCAATGCTTTCTACACCCAAAAGGCTGACTTGTCTATGCCAGTTTCCTGCATGTGCATCACCTTCAAGACCGTGATCTACCTTGAACATACCTTCTTGTATGGTTGTCTTGGGTACACCCTTTTTCTCACTTATATTTATGGCAATTACTTTCACTTATATCCCTTCCTTTCATGATTTAATATCAAGTATTTAATGTTAAGCTTTACAGTTAGCAGCTTACTGCATGTTAGCCTCCAATACGAAACATGTCTCTGTCGATTGGCTTGCTATCCTTTTGGTTTAGCTCATGCTGTAATGGTTTGGAATAAATAGCTTCTTTTATAGCATCCTCCAGAGAGCCATTTTTTTCTCTCATAAGGGTTTTGATATCTATTTCATCATCTGAGTGCAGACATGGTTTTAGCTTTCCGTCTGCTGTAAGCCTTATTCTATTGCAGTCAGCGCAGAAGCCGTGGCTTATTGGATTTATCAAGCCTACTCTTCCCTTTGCATTTGGAAGCCTGTAGTATTTTGCCGGACTGCTTGCATCGATACTTTCTACCGGGGCAAGGTCACTGCATTTATCCAGCACTGTTGTATTGGGTATAAACCTGCTTTTTGCCCAGCCTGCCGCCTGACCTATAGGCATCAGCTCAATAAACCTTACATCTATTGGCTCATCTATTGTCAGCTTTACAAAATCCTCTATTTCCTCATCATTAAAGCAGCCTATTAATACTGTATTAAGCTTAACTGGAGTTAATCCCACTTTTTTTGCGGCTTCTATTCCTGCTAAAACATCTTGCAGCTTTCCAAAGCTTGTAATTTCTCTATATTTATCGCTATTCAGCGTATCTAGGCTTATGTTTACTCTTTTCAGCCCTGCTTCCTTTAGTTCCTTTGCATATTTGGGCAATAGTATTCCATTGGTGGTTAGTGCTACCTCTTTTATCTGTTCAAGCTTTGAGAGCTTTTCTATGAGGCTTACCAGTCCCTTTCTTATAAGGGGTTCTCCGCCTGTGATTCTTACCTTGCTGATTCCTAGAAAGGTACATGCGTGTACTACTTGGTATATTTCCTCCAGAGATAATACTTCGCTGTGCTGTTTTTTGATTATGCCTTCTTGGGGCATACAGTAGCTGCATCTTAGGTTGCATCTGTCGGTTACGGATATTCTGATATAGCTTATATTTCTATTGTGCTTGTCCTTCATATGCATTCTCCGTTCGTTTTTCGTTATTTTTTAATAACTCTTGGGTATTATTGGTATATGTCGGTAGTTTAAGATTATTTTTTTAAAGTTTTATCGGTATATTGCGATAGCTGAGAATCATTTCTTCCAGTTAATTTCAAATTGCTGGTCATGCTAGGTAGTATGTTTATATACGCTTATTTGCTAATACAGCCTTTTTTTGTTTTCTTAGCTTTATACAGGTATGACCGCAAGCAGGTATTCCTCTTGGGAATGAAATTAACTTCCAGAAATATTCTCAGCTCCCGGTATATTGCGATAGCCGAGAATCATTTCTTCCAGTTAATTTCAAATTGCTGGTCATGCTAGGGGTTGTATTTATATATGCTTATTTGCTAATACAGCATTTTTTGTTTTCTTAGCTTTATACAGGTATGACCGCAAGCTGGTATTCCTCAAGGGAATGAAATTAACTTCCAGAAATATTCTCAGCTCCCGGCAGTATCGTAAATTACTTTCCTTCGGAAATATCCCCACTGAGCAAGTAGTGAGAATATTTCTGGAAGCTGTTTTCACCCTTATTAGGAATACCCTCCTGCCAAAATATCCGTAACATACCCTACAGCCCTGACCCATAGGATATTTTGCGCAGTTTGAAAACCGCTGGAAGAAATGATTCTCGCTTCTTGCGTCGGTAAGAGTTAGGAACCTCCGCCCATATTTGTTACTTAATATAAATTATATCACCTGCACCCGATGTTGAATACCCTCCTAAAGTCTCTAATTCACAGCTTAACTCTCTGGACTTCAAAACCTCGATAAACAACTGGAGCATAGGCTGATCCAAATACCTTACCGGAACAGCAAAATCATAAGCTTCTTCGCCAATAGGCAAAAACTCCAAATCCAGTGCCTGTGCAGCAGAATACACTCCCAGTCCCACATCGGCAGTGCCGGAAGCAATTGCCGCAACCACCGACATATGAGTGGTCATTTCTCTATCGTAGCCATTTATCTTCTCCACATCAATACCCTCTCTGGAAAACAAATAATCAGCCAGTATCCTTGTACCTGCGCCCTTTTGACGATTGATATACTGAATATCCTGTCTTATTAGATCCTTGATGCTTGTAATAAACTTGGGATTTCCTTTTTTGATTATCATTCCTTGTACTCTTTTTATTCCTTTAATCAATGCCATTTCTATATTAGATAAATACCTTCTTATATATGCTTCGTTGTATATTCCTGTTGCTTCATCCAACAGATGAATCGGTGCTATATGTGCTTCACCTCTGCGAATTGCCATAATGCCACCCATGCTGCCTACATGCGCTGAGGACAGGTTGTACATGGAAGCCTTTCTGTGCATCAAGCTTCCTATTATGTCCACGGCGAGATCATGACTTCCTATTGATACTATTGTATTATCTATATCGGCTATATTTTTTAATAGCGTAACATTAACCTTTTCTCCTGCCTCTATACCCTCGCTGTTTTGGGGTACTACCAATATTCCGTCAGCTCTTACCAGAGACATAGCAGCACCAGCTCCTCTGTTGAGAGGTGTTGCTATCAGGCTTTCATTTACCCTGCCAAGCTTTATTCTTATAAACTCCTTATGCTTTAAGGAGGATACTATCCGTTTTGATAATATTGCTTCTGCTGTACTTTCCTTGGGTACTGACTTATTCAGATATTTCTTTATAAGAGGCTTTACAAATATTTCAAATACAAAATATGCAGACACTGGATAGCCGGGGATGCCGACAACCGGCTTGTTGTTAACGATACCCAGAATAGCAGGCTTACCCGGTTTGGTTGCGATACCATGCACCAGTACTTCTCCTAGCTCTGCAATAAGCTTGACGGTAAAATCCTCAGAGCCTGCGGAGGAACCTGCATTTATTACTACAATATCATTATCCTCTGCCGCTTTTTGAATAGTAAGCTTTAGCAGCTCGTAATCGTCTGGCACTGGTTTAAGCCTTACAGCTTTGCCCCCATATTGATTAACCATGCCTTCAAACATTCTCGAGTTTGATTCTATTATTTTACCTATTTCCATTGCTTCGCCGGGTTCGATTATCTCTGTACCTGTTGGTATTAATGCTACAGCAGGCTTTTTGTATACACTTACTTGTAGAAGTCCGCCGGACAGCATTGCAGCTACATCAACAGGTCTTATCTCATGGTTTTCCGGTACTATCATTTCTCTGGCTACAATATCCTCACCTATAGGTCTTATATGCTGCCATGCCGCTGCTGATTTTATTATCTCTACTTTATTTTCATCAATCTCTACTACATCCTCTATCATTATTACTGCATCATATGGATCACTGATAGGATCCCCAGTATCTACATATATAAAATCCTCCTGCTTTTTTAAAAGCATTGGCTTTGACTCTGAGGCTCCAAAGGTACTTTTCGCCTTTACGGCAATTCCGTCCATTGCTGATGCGTTAAAATTAGGAGAGGATAATCTAGCAAAAACCGCTTCCGATGTTACTCTGCCTACAGCTTCAATAATATCAACAAGCTCCCTTTCATATACAACAGCACCTTCATCCAGCCTATTAAAAAATATCCCTATAGCTTCCTCCACATCCATATTGGAAAGATACAGGTTTCTATCACCTTTATTCAATGCTCCCACCCCTTGATAGCCTAAGCTATTTGTAAATTATATACAGAATAAGTAATTATATATATTATAACAGTTCAACCTTAACCAATTCATCCTTTGAGATACCCTCTTTATTCATAGGTATTTCAATAAATCCATGTGATTTTGCCAAAAGTGAAATAGCCGCTGATTTTGCATAAACAGGTACTGCAATATATTGCTCAGAATCCTCATGTATTTCTACCATCTGGTAGGTTGTCTTACCCGGTGAGGAATGTATGTTGGCACTGCATTTCGCTTGTAAAAACAGCTTTTTAGCTTTTCTGCACATCAGCTTATCTAACAGATAACCTACAAACACTTTAAATATTACTGATGCAGATACAGGATGCCCCGGAAGTCCAAAAACAGCACTTTTTCCTACTTTGCCGACTATAGTAGGCTTACCCGGCTTTACCGCTACTCCATGAACAAATACCTGTCCTAAAGAAGCTATTGCTTTTTCCGTAAAATCCTTATCTCCTGCCGAGCTTCCGCCAGAAATTATGACTATATCGTTTTTACTGCTAAGCTCCTTTATTATATCAACCAATAGGTTATAGTCATCCTTTACAACGTTTTTATAGGTAACCTCCGCTCCCATTTCCTGAGTCATGGCAGCTAAAACATAGGTATTAATATCCCTTACCTGACCCGCCTTGATATCTCCAAAGGGATCTGCGATTTCGTCTCCTGTTGATACTATGGCAATTCTAGGCTTTCTATACACTGCAAGCTCTCTAATCCCACAAGCTGTCAAGACACCTATATGCTGGGATTTTACTGTATCTCCCCTTGGTACAAGCATATCATTGTTTTTAATATCATCACCGATAAATATTATGTTTTCTCCGGGAGCTACAGAGGAATAAACCGCTATAGCAGCTTCGTCCAGATTCTCTATATATTCTATCATAACCATGCCGTCTGCTCCCTGGGGTATCATTCCCCCTGTGGGAACATACACAGCCTTACCGCTGCTTACTCTTAAATCCGTTGCCTCACCCATAGCAACTTTACCAATGACATCCAAAAACACCGGCAGGCTTTCGGATGCGCCAAAGGTATCCTTTGCAGATACTGCAAAGCCGTCCACTGTAGATCTGTTAAAGCTTGGTATATCCAAGCTGCTGTATATGTGTCTGGCAGTCACTCTGCCCAGAGAAGCTTCTATATCAACTGTTTCCTCAGCTATGCTTATATCTGAAAAATATGTATCCATCTTATTTTTTACCTGTTCAACTGTGTCAACCTGCATAAGCTTCATTTGACTTCCTCCTGTTCTGGAATATCTATAACTCGCCATTAATAAACCGTTTTGTTGTCTCATACCGAGGGTCATATATCAATTGTAAACTTTCGCCCTTTTCCACTATTTTTCCCTTATCCATAAATATAAGATCATCACAAAGCCTTTTCGCCTGATGCATATTATGAGTTACTATAATTATTGTAGAACGTAACTGCTCCTTTGCTTTTCTGATCATTCGCTCCATTACGGCAATAGAAGAAGGATCTATATTGGCTGTAGGCTCATCTAAAACTACTATTGAAGGATTAAATATTAATGCCCTTGCCAGTGCAGCCTTTTGAGCCTCTCCCCCCGAAAGCTTCCAAGCCTTTTGATATTTTATATTTTGAAGCTCCATATCATTAATAATATTATTCACACGGCTGTCAATATCCTTCTTGTCATATCCTCTAATTTTAAGAGGATATGCTATATTTTTGTATACAGTGGTTTTAAGAAGGTATGGCTTTTGAAAAACCATAGTTATTTTTTTGTTATAATCACCTGCTTGTAATAAGCCTTCATATTGAATACTGCCAGTATCAGCTTTATCCAAGCCTGCAAGTATTCTTGCAAGGGTGCTTTTGCCTGCACCATTGGGTCCTATTATGCCTGTTATTGCTCCTGCCCTGATGGTACATTCACTTATATCCAAAGCCTTATAATTGCTATAGTATTTGGTAATATCATTAAATTTAATACTCATTTTACTCCACCTGCTGAAAATGATATATTATGCTGTTTATAGTAAAGGCAAGCAGCAGCAGTACAAGTCCGATGGCTATAGCGGTCGAATACTCTCCCATTCCTTGCAGCATAGCGATTGTTGTAGTCATGACCCTTGTATGTCCCTTTATATTTCCGCCCACAATCATAACTGCCCCAACCTCTGATATTGCCCTTCCAAGTCCTGTAATAACTCCTGTTAAAAGGTTTACTCTAAGCTCGCAAATCAGCATCAACAGTGCTTGCAGCTTGTTTGCCCCGAGAGTTTTGGCAAGACTTCCTATAAGCTTGCCCTTTTCCTTTGTACCGTTATATACTATTCCTGTTATTATGGGAGTTACTAAGCAGGTTTGAGCGATAATCATTGCTGTAGGAGTAAATAAAATGCCTAAAAAACCCAAAGGCCCTCTGCGTGATAACAGAAGAAAAATAATAAGTCCTGCAATCACTGGCGGCATACTCATAAATGTATACAGTATTCTGACTACAAGCTTTTTGCCTTTAAAATCTATTGTGCCAAGCAGTATGCCCGAAGGTACTGCTATTAATGTTGATAAAACCGTAGCACTAATGGACACATATAAGGACAAAAATATTATGCCGTACACTTCCTTGTCCATTGAGAGCAGCAAGCTAAAGGCTTCTGTCAAGCCTTTTAATATGTATTCCAAAGCTTTCACCCTTTTCTTATGTATATCTATGTATTTGGTAGTTTTAAATCCACAATAACAATTATACCTCAAGGATAGTGAATGGGGAAGAATTGTATTTTGGGATAAGACAATATAAAATAGCTTCCTAGATATGAGAGTATCACGGAAGCTATTTTATGTTATTACTTATAATAGAATTTTACATTTATATCTTTCAGATTATAGATTTCTTCTGATGTAAACGTATTATTAGCATCATCATGCTTATGAGCAATCATTGCGATGTTTGTACCTGTTGTTATTATATTCACTATGTGAAATTTGTCATTAGCATCTATATATATCCAGAAATCCATCTTGCCTAGTTGAATATCCCCCTCATATAACTTATATACATTCTCATCCTTGGTGACTTGCAGCAACCATTTATTCATATCATCCCACATTATATTACCATCTGAATTTTTTGGTGCGCTTGTATACATTTCAATCTTCTCTTCTTTTCCATCTTTATTCATGTCAATATTATGTTGCACTAACAGAGTCATATCTTTTATTAGATCTGCTTCCTTCAATTTATCGGCAACCTCTGTACTAGAACTTACTTCTGCCTGTTTTATATTTCCTTGTGTATTAGAACAAGAAATAAAAACAATCATTGATATGATAATATTTATTACCACTATTATTTTTTTCATGTTAGTCCTCCAAAACTTTTAGATTGTTAATTTCTAACATAGAATCATTTAACACCGATTCATCTGGTTTCCCTTTCAAAAAAACTATAGGAACAATTGCAAAGGTTAATCCATATAATATAAATATTATAGCTCCAAAGTACTTTTGTAACGATAGTATATCAGATATCGGCACACCTAATAATCTAAAATAAGAAAATACTACGGAGCTTAATACTATATTTATACCAATAAATAAATATGAGCATACAAATATTATTTCATATATACCCTTGCCCTTCTGTTTAATTCTATTGTAAAATATCAGTAAACTAAAGCATATAAATCCAATCCAAATTTTATTAAAGTCATAATTGGTAATTGCCATTGAGTATTCAAATATTCCAAGTTTAGTTACAATAGATGGTATGATGCCAAATAACAAAATATATGATATTGTCTCGAAAGTCAATATCATGCTTGATACAAATAATACAGCTACAATAAATCTATTTTTCATTTCTACTCCTTCTTTCACAGTAGCTACAGATGTAAACTAATCTACAAAACCGCTGTCTATATTTAGTGCTATGTCTATATATTGCAAACGTGAGCTTAACAAAAACGTTAAATACTTCATGGAGTTCTCAATCAAGTTTCTGCTTTGCATAGATATTTTCAAACTTATTGGTATATACATTAAACTCACGTTATACTATCATCAGTTTAGACTTAAATATTATTTACTTGAGTATTAGTATCTCCACCAAGTATACCTTATTCCTAACCAAGTTTTATATGCTATTTCAGTGCGATAAGATGAATTTTCAATAATCTTATAGTCATGAGAAGTGTTTGATATGAATCCAGCCTCTACCAAACAACCTGGAACCGTAGTATCCCTTATTGTATATACACTCTGATATTTAACTCCACGGTCAGTAAAATTTCCATATGTAGAACCAAAATATGCATCCTTTACTTTTGAATGAACTCCTTCGGCATGGAGCTTATCTACATTATCATAATATAAAGTTTCAATTCCTTGGGGTGTTGGATTTTGTGTTCCATCTGCATTTGCTGCCGAATTGTTATGTATAGATACTAGGAAATTTGCACCGGAATTATTTATTCTTTTAACTCTTTCAGCAGGGGTAAGACTAGCATCATCCCCTGTTCTAGTTAATGTAACAGATGTCGCAAGACTAGCATAATTTTTTAACTTTTGCGCTATATCCAATACTGCATCTTTTTCTTTAACTGAGTTTGTAACTTGCCAATTATATGCACCAGGATCTATTTGCGCACCACTTGTTGCTACTCCACCATGTCCTGGATCTATTACCAAAAGAAGATCTGGTGCTACTATTACTCCATTTATATCTTCCTTTTTGCTATTTTTTACATCTACAACTGGCGAAGTAAAATAAAATATATCACCAAATGTATGATCCCCTATATATTCTAGTTTTTTACCATTTGATAAAAACAATATTCCTTTAATTTCACTTACTCCTTCAAAGTTCTTAGCAAACACATCAAGAAGCATAGCTGGATTATAAATATTTTCCATATTAAATTCTTTACTTAAATTGATTT
>CALGKJ010000182.1 GCA_937930535.1 uncultured Clostridia bacterium | reverse complement strand
GCCTGTGGTACTATATCAGTGTTTACAACTTCCTCTGCATTAATTTGCAGTATATCTCCATTTTTCAGCATATTATCCCAATATGCGTTTCTTCCATTGATAGTAATTTTCTTTTCTTTCAGCAGCTTTTTGATTTGCCTTGCAGTATATCCTAAGCTGCTTTCCATATATTGCTTAATACTTATTTTTTCTTCGTTAATTTCGAATTTTACAGTATTCTTCATCTGAAATTCTCCAATTTTTAAAAAGTTATGTGTTGCAATAGATAGATCCTAGCTACATATCTACAGTCTTAGTCTCACCATACGCTAGTCTTTTACTAATCGGCTTAAAATTTACAGCTATAAGTATCAGTATGATTATTAGTCCCAAAATGCCGTTCAACTTATATGCCTGACTGACTCCTAGCTTTTCACATATAGTACCTGCATATATGTTGCCTACAGTTATTGAGACACCGTTGGTAAGTGCATAGACACTCATTATTCTGCCTCGCATATGGTCTGGAGAGTTAAGCTGTACAGTGCTGTTAGAGGATGACAAAGAGGTTGTAAGACAATAGCCGGATAAAAGCAGTAATCCACAAATCATATAATAATTGGTCTGAAAGCCAATTACAAATATTATCAGGCTTAAGGTTATAACTGCTGCGAAATGCCTTTTTATTCTGATACCCTTATAGCTTGTTGCAGCAAGTGTAAAGGCTCCTAAAAATGCACCTATACCCATAAAAGTCATTAAATAGCCATAGGTTTTTGAATCGCCGTTAAGTACAGTACTAGTCAAAACAGGTATTGTCACGTTGCTGTTTATTATTATCATATTTATACAAACTACCATAAGCATTGCTGTATAAATTATTGGATTTTTAAATATGTATTTTAAGCCCTCGCTTATTTCATTTTTGATATTAATTTTGCCTTTGCTTGTTCCTTTGCCTTCAACCTGTATAAACCAAATACCAATAAGTACAGGTATGAAGGTTAATCCATTGATGAAAAAGCAGGCTGCCGCTCCTAATGTACCGAAAACTATACCTGCTACCGCAGGTCCGATTATTCTTGCTGCATTAAAGATTGTAGAATTTAGTGATATGGCATTTATAAGATGTTCCTTAGATGCAAGGTCTACAACAAAGGACTGCCGTACCGGCATATCTATGCTATTAAGTATACCCAGTATGAACGCCACTATTGCTATATTCCAATATGCCGCTCGTCCGCTCCATACGAGTATGCTCAGCACAAATGCATTTGTCATCAAAAGGAACTGTATTACAAACAGCATTTTTTTCTTGGAATACCTATCAATAAATGCTCCAGCAGGCAGCGAAAATAATGCCATAGGCAGAAATTGCAGCATACCAATTAATCCTAGTAAAAATGAAGAATTGGTAAGCTTATACACCAGCCATGACTGCCCCACCGTCTGCATCCATGAGCCTATAAGCGAAATGCATTGACCGCACCAAAACCTTCTATAATCTTTATGAGTTAGTGCTGGAAAGTATCTCTGAATTATTAGCTTTGTATTCAACCCCAAACCCCCCAAGTAAAGCTATACTTATAATTTTCTTTATAGTAATATTTTATAACAACCTCATAAGCAATACAATTTTAAATTCATTGAAACTAAGTTATAAAAACAGACAAAAAATAGCAGTCCCTCAGGACTGCTTATTCAATAGGATTAACAGATGTACTGTAGTCACTTTCTCCATGCGTTTCCTTGGCTTCCTCTAATACTTTGCTATTTGAAAGCCTTTCCTGCAATTCAGCTAGATACTGCAGCCTATGGAAACTTTTCAGTTTAGAAATCAATTTTCTATTATTATGCTTCATAACAACACCTCTTCCTTATTTACAGCGTGAAATAATAAATTTCCTTTCTCAATATCACTTAATACTATTATACCCTATTTCCAAACTTTTTTCTTCTCTGCCAAAGCTGTATAGGCACGATATACTATCCCTTACTGCACTAATCCATGACTATACACAATAGGGTGTTAAACTTATCAACTATCCTCCAAATTCCTCTGCTTTGGACACATGTCCGTTTTAATCACCGTGCATGGACAAAATATGCTTCTTGTCTATAGCAATTGATGCTCCTAATGCAGCCATGCTGTAAAGCTCCTCCGCCTGCACAAGGGGTATGCCTTTTAATGTTATTTGCTTTACATCGGCTTCTCCTGCACCATCCCTATATAATTTGAATAAATATTGAACTGCCTGAGGCAGAAAGCCCATTAGTCTGCAAGCTACAGCATCCGTTGCTACTGGATCTGTTCCTGCAACAATAATATGAGAATTAACAGGCTTGCCATCACTAGGTCCTGTGCCAGTCATGCCATTCATACCGGTGAGTATTGTAATATCTATAGGCACAGCAGCTCCCATTGCTGCAATAAATTCATGCAGATTCTCATGTATTCCCAGCTTCTTTTTGGGCATACCATGAATTTCTGCTGGCGGCCAGGATAAAGCCATATTTTTAATACCAAGAGATACTGTTGCTTCTTTATGCATTTTAATTGGCGTAAAGGATATATGTACATCCATTTCCTCTACTAGCTTATTTATCTTTGTTCTTGGCACGATACTGCTGTTAAGCTCTATTTCCGAATAGGGGCCAACGTTTAAATCAACAAACTCCACACGTTCATCCTCTATAACCTTTTTAAAGCCTATCTCTCCAAAAACCTTATCAGTGGGTGCGCCCCCTGAGCCTGCCGCTACTACTATTCTAAAGGGATTTGATTTTTTTACATATCTTATTATTTTTCTTAACAAGTCTGGATGCACTACAGTACCTGAATCCGCAGATTTATTATCAACCATATTTGCAGTGATTACTACCGTATCCTGAGTTCTTATAATTTTTCCAGCTTCTATAGTGTCCAGTGCTTCTTCTATGCAGTTATTGCTTCTCTCGGCATCTATTATTGCAACTACAGGCTTATCTATTCGTCTTTTTCTCATAAAAAAACACCTCCAATAGAATTATTCCACCGAAGGCTGTTATTTATTTATATATTAATTAGTCTCGCAAGCGTTGGCTCTATACCTAGGGATTCCTTCAACTGTAAATACTCATCATATGCCCTTCTGTTTCTGCCCCCTTTTTTTATGGCTCTTATCATAAGGTTCTTAGGTGTGTCTAGTGGAGATATGTATTCTACAATGGATACCTCGTAGCCCATGGCTTCCAGTACTAAGCCTCTTACACCATCAGTAATAACATCTGCCAGTCTGGATTTTAATATTCCATGCTTCATTATCTCCTTGAAGGGGCTGTAGCTATACTGACTTAAAATTTCTTTTTGACAGCAGGGAACTACTATCATTGCGCCTGCGTTATATCTAATCCCCGCAGCAATTGCCATATCGGTAGCAATATCGCATCCATGAAGACTGATAACTATATCTATATCTCTTGTAGGCATGTAGTTTTGTATATTTACCTGCTGAAATTCCATGTTTTTGTATCCTAGATTAGCCGCCATTTTCTTGGATGCTTCAATTACCTGCTCTGAAATATCCAAGCCTATAAAATAACAGTTTTTCTTTAATTTTTCCTTAATATAAAAGTTAAGTACAAAGGAAAGATAGGATTTTCCACATGCACAATCCAGTATTGTTATGCTTTCCTTAGCAGACAGCTCCTTTAGCAGCTTATCTACCAATTCTACAAAATGATCTATCTGATTGTATTTTCTAATCATATCATTTTTAACTTTTCCCTCAGAGGTGAGTATTCCTATTTCTCCAAGTACCTCTCTTGCTTCTCCTGCTTTGACCATGTAGTCACGATTGCTTCTTACTGATACATCGTCATGACTGTTTGCAGCAGCTTGTATTTCATTATATTTAACCTTTACATTGTTTTTTTCTGTCCAAACAGTGATTTCGTTGCCTCTTTCTATGTATTTAATGGCTATATCCTCAAAATTCTTGCTATTTTCTATTATGGTAAAATATAATTGATCAACAGATATAACATTTCTATTCTTTTTAAGCTCAAATATCATTTCATCATTATCGTTTATATAAACTATGGCTTTTTGCACAGCAGTTTTTTCCTTACTGCTATATAGTATTTCAATATTTTTAAAGAAATCTCTGCTTTCCTTTAATCTATCCTCTAAGGTATTAATTATGCTTTGAAGCTTTTTCTCTAGTACGTTGTTCATAAAATCTTCCTTCCTGTCCAAACAAATCTCTCGTTATAAAATCCATATCCTTTGGAAGCTTGCTAACAATCCTTTTACCATCCAAGTATTTAAGATCATTGCTGCAATTGTTAAATTCTATACTATATGCATACAAAAACTGATGCTTGAGTTTATATTTTACTCTAAAATGCTGGTTGACTTTTTCATCTCCATATTTAGTATCACCGATTAAGGGATGTCCCATAGAAGCAAAATGAGCTCTTATCTGATGGGATCTTCCAGTAATAAGCTCTATTTCCATAAGACTATACTCATTATTACAAGTGATTACCTTGTATACTGTATGTATAGGCTTTCCGTCTTTTTCCTCCAGATGTGTAACCCTTACTATATTGTCAGCTTCATTTTTCACCAAATAACCTTTCAGCTCGCCATCCTTGCTTATTATGCCTTTAGCAATGCATATGTAAAGCTTCTTTATGTGCCGCTCCCTTATCATCTCATTTACAGACTTTAAGGTGGAATAGTTTTTAGCAACAATGACTATTCCTCCTGTATTTCTGTCAAGTCTGTTGCATACAGAAGGTTTAAAGGTTGGAGAATATTCAACTCCGTTTTGGTGCTTACTTAGATAATACAATGCTCTATCTATAACTGTATCTGCATCACCTGGTTTATCTGGATGAGTCAGCAAGCCTATAGGCTTGTTAATTAAAAGAAGATTGTCGTCCTCATACACCACTTCCAGAGCTTTATGCTGTATATAGGCTGAAACTTGCTGTGCAGGCAGCTGCGGCTGTACTGCTTCATTTTCTTTATGCTCAATATATAATAAAACCACATCTCCTGTTTCAAGCATATGGTTTTCCTTTACCCTTTTATTGTTAACCTTTACTTTGTTTTTACGCAAAATCTTGTAAATATCCCCCAGAGTATACTCCTTCAAATATTTACGCAAAAACCTATCCAGTCGTTGTTGTGCCTCGTTATCTGTAATTTTAATTTCTATCATACGCTCTCCTTAATTATAGATAATTATGCTGTTCCGGGTGAAAATACTGCATATAATTGTATATCCTCATCACCCTCGTTTATAAGTCCATGCAAGCTTCCTGCTGGGGCTATTATTACACTGCCTTGTTCAGCCTTTACTCTTTCTCCATTTATCAGTGCTGAACCTACACCCTTTATAATATAAAATACTTCAACGACCTCGTGGGTATGAGGTATTATCTCACCACCCGGCTTAATGCTGACTAAATGAGCCGAAAAGCGTCCATTTTCCTCATTTTTAGATAGAAGCTTTAAATACACTTCCTTATGTATAGGACTTTTTATAAATTCTATATCCTTTTCATGTTTGATTATAGTATTCATCTTAGTACCTCCTATGAGCTGTTATGTATTTTTACTATAGGATTTTTAGCTTAAATTATTCCAGCTAAGAACCTAGAAAGGAAGCAATAACCAGCGATGAATAAATTAAATTTTATGGTTGCTTCCCTATAGATAACCAACTCTAAAACTCAAAATACTTTTCGTTAAGAGTTGCTAATCTCTTTGTGAGAAACAACTGGAAAAATTCAATTTTGAAGTTGTTTCTCTATATAACTAAGATTATACCACATTGCTTTATAATATCTAAATTTTTTCAAAATTTCCGTTTTTGCAATGATCGTTCTGCTTGCATACAGATCCACTCATACCACAGGTTCCATAGCTGCTGATAAACTCATCAGTAATATCTAGCCGCTTGTTTTTTCTAAAATTAGTGCAGTCTCTACACTGCATTAAAACACCTCCATGCAAAGCTTATGATTTTTATTTTAATATTTATATTATGTGCATTTGCTCAATCAAATATATAAAAAAAGCTATAGCGATAAGCTATAGCTTTTTTTATAACTATTTTTTATTAATGCTGTTGATTATGGTCTCCATAGCTTCAAAATCTGTTTCTTCAACACAAATTGCTATTAAAAAAAATATATATCCATTGATTTCTGCACTATAAATTTTCACAGTAGCAAAATCATCCGCCACAGTTACTCTGCCCTTTATAGTACAAAACTCTATATTATTGATTTTTTCATGTTTGATTTCCTCAAACTCTATTCCCTCATCTAATCTTAAAAATTGCTGTATAAGTTTTAAATTAAAGTTACTGCCTTCCTCAACATCTTCTATAACAGATGTTCTTAGTAAACCCAGCATTATGCCAGCATTATTTTCTTCTTCTGGGGATGCTGATTGTTTAATTATTACACCTGATATCAGCCCTGACAATAGCTCTTTTACACTATCTTCATATGAGGCTTCAAATTCCTCAAATTCTTCAAACTCAAAATCTAAATCCTCTTCATAGTCATAATCTTCATCATAGTCATAGTCTTCTTCATAGTCATAGTCTTCTTCATTTTCATCTTCATTATTTTCATCATATTCTTCTTCAAGGTCTCCATC
>CALGKJ010000181.1 GCA_937930535.1 uncultured Clostridia bacterium | reverse complement strand
AAGTTCTTCATAATTTTGTGTTATTATATTAAAGACAAAGTATTACTATATCTGATGGTTTAGTAAGCTGAATATTATTTTAAGCTAAAACTTATGTTTAATATTCACTTTTATTCTGTCAGAAAGAAAAAATCCGAAGTTTACCTTCGGATTTTTTCTTTTTTAAAGTCATTATACTTAATTGGCAGCGGCCTTTTTAGTCATTTCCTGATGTTTCTTATCAACTTTATTTGTCCCATGAGTTTTGCTGTTTAGAAAATGCACATCAAAAACTCCGTCCATGTTGTTGTTTTTGATTTTATCCATGTTTATACCACGGCTATATCCGCCGCTTCTGCTGGAGACGGTTTTATTAGCCTTGACGCTATCCACACCTGCATGGGGCATTGCGGCTATTGAGGCAGCAATCCTTCTCCCATTAACCTCAATTATTGAAGGTCTTCTGTCCCAGCTCCATTTTCCACCCCATATGCTTTTCATTATCTTTGTGTCATTTGCAGTTAGTGTTTCGCAGTCAGCGTGATTTGTACCATATGTACGCACTATCTTATACTGCTTTCCTGTCCATACGTCTGTAACAGTAGCTACTGTATTGAGCTTAAAAATACTTGATGCCTCACGCCACCAATCCAGCAGCTCCACCTTGCTTTTTTTTGCGGCTGTATTTTTAGCAAATGTAGAGCCGTCATAGCCAAGCTTTATCATCTGCTTAAGTGTGCCAGCTCCTACTACTCCATCAGCCGTAAGCTTTTGAGCTTTTTGAAAAGCAATTACTGCCGCCTCTGTTACATCCCCGAAATAACCTGAGGCTTTTTCATTAAAGTAATTATTCTTCTTTAAGAAGTTTTGAAGCTTTGTTACCTCTTCGCCGCGATCACCCTTTTTAAGTGTACCATCTGCGTATACGGAGATGATGGATGATAGTGACAAAATTACTACCATTGCAAAAACCAGAACCTTGTACTTTTTCAAAAACATTCTCCTCTCTTTAAGCTTACGAGGTTAGTTGACGGGTTCGGGCAGAGAGTTTGCCCTATAAAGCGATTTTATTCGTCCGACTTGATAAAACAGTAAGACTTGGAAAATCAACATTAATTCACCCCAAAATATATCCCCCGCTCCCCCTTAGGGATTCAGCTTTTGTGCATGTCCTATTTTACCTTATTAGTCATTATTAATCAATGGTATAACATGGCAAGCAGTGCTGCCACGTCTTGCCATTCCGTTGCTAAGCGTTATGTCCTTTCATGCACCTATCATTAGGTTTACCAATATGCTTTTCATTATGCTTATATACGCTTAAAACCCTCATAGAGTTAAGTATTGCCAATAACGCAACTCCAACATCTGCAAATACAGCTTCCCACATGGTAGCTATTCCGCCTGCTCCAAGTGCCAATACAATCAGCTTTATGCTAAAGGCAAGTATAATGTTCTGCCATACGATAGCTTTTGTGTATCTGGCTATTCTGATTGCAGCCGCTATTTTTGAAGGCTCGTCAGTCATTATGACTATATCAGCGGCTTCAATAGCTGCATCTGATCCCAAACCACCCATAGCTATTCCTATATCGGCTCTAGCCAGTACTGGAGCATCGTTAATGCCGTCACCTGCAAACACAAGCTTTCCCTTGGTCTGTTTACTGTTCTCCAAAGCTTCAAGCTTTTCTACCTTTTCATGGGGCAGCAGCTCATAATATACTTTATCAAGTCCCAGTTTATTACCTACTGCCTCGGCTGTTGACTTTATATCCCCTGTAAGCATAATGATTCTGCGGACGCCCATACTTCTAAGCTCCATCACCGCTGTCTCTGAATCTGGTTTAATTTCGTCAGAAGCTGCAATATACCCCAAATATTTATTGTCTACCGCTATATGAACAACCGTGCCTAAATCCTCGGGCTTGCTGTATGCAATCTGGTTACTGCTCATAAGCTTATCATTACCTGCAAGAACATCTTTTCCAGACAGCCTGACTTTTATCCCATGTCCTGATATTTCCTCATAGCTCTCTATTAAGCTTTTGTCTCGTTCCTTTCCATATGCTTTTAATATTGATAATGCTATTGGGTGATTTGAGTAGCTTTCCGCATAAGCTGCATATTCAAGCAAGGTGTTTTCCGCAAGTCCGTTTATAGGCTTAATAGCAGTAACCTTAAATACTCCCTTTGTTAAAGTGCCTGTTTTGTCAAAAACTACTGTATCTATATTGTTAAGTGCTTCAAGATAGTTACTGCCCTTAATTAGTATTCCGCCTCTGGATGCTCCTCCTATACCTCCGAAAAAGCCTAGAGGTATTGATACCACTAATGCACAGGGACAGGATACAACAAGAAATACTAAAGCTCTATATATCCACTCAGTAAAAACAGCGTCCTTTATAAGCAATGGAGGGATTAGTGCAAGTGCTAGTGCAACAAATACTACTGCCGGCGTATAATATCTTGCAAACTTTGTTATGAAATTTTCTGTAGCTGCCTTTTTACTGCTTGCATTTTGTACCAGATCTAATATTTTCGATACAGTTGATTCCTCAAACTCTTTCAATACTTCTATTGTCAGCAGTCCATTTTTATTTACAAATCCGCTCAGCACCTCATCACCCTTTTCTACATGTCTGGGCATAGCTTCCCCTGTCAGTGCCGATGTATCCACCAAGGATTCGCCCTCAAGGATTTTTCCGTCCAAAGGAATTTTTTCACCCGGTTTTACTACTATTAAATCACCAACATTAACTTCCTCTGGCGATACTTTCGTTGTATCATTGTTTGTCTTTAGGTTGGCATAGTCGGGTCGTATATTCATTAACTCCTTGATGGATTTTCTGGAACGGTTAACAGCAATACTCTGAAACAGCTCACCGATCTGATAAAACAGCATAACCGCCACACCCTCTGGAAACTCACCAATTATAAAGGCTCCGATGGTTGCAACGCTCATTAAAAAATTCTCGTCAAACAGTTGACCCTTGATAATATTTTTTGCTGATTTTAGCAGTACCTCTCCGCCAATTAGTATAAATGATAAAAAGTATATTGAAAATTCCAGCCAAAGACTGAATTTAAATATTATTCCTGCCGCAAATAAAGCAGCACCTATTCCAAAGCGTATCATCTCATGCTTTTTTATAAGCGTATCCTCTTGTCTATCATATACCTGTGTTTGCTTATCCTCAACAATCACCTCAACATGAGGTTCATGTCTTTTTACAATTTTTATTATCTCTGCAATGGCTGTTACTAACTCCTGCTTGCTTGCAGCTTCTACAGTCATTTTTTTATTACAGAAATTTAGATGTACACTATTAATTCCATTAAGTGCCTTTACTTCATTTTCTATTTTTAACGCACAATTAGCACAGTCAAGTCCCTCTAAAATAAACTCCTTTTTTATTAGATCTTTCATTGTTTTCCCCCCTATACCTCTTATCCTTCACTTATATGTAATAAGCCTTGATCAAAAATATGCTTGATATGATCGTCATCTAATGAATAGTACATAACCTTACCGTCCCTTCTATTTTTAACCAGACGAGCTTGCTTAAGCACTCTAAGCTGATGAGATATTGCTGATTGGTTCATGCTTAGCAGTGCCGCTATATCACATACGCACATTTCAGATTCAAATAAGGCGCATATTATTTTAATTCTTGTGGTATCACCAAATACTTTAAAAAGCTCTGCTAAATCATATAGCTTTTCTTCCTCTGGCATAACCTCTCTTACCTTATTTACGGTATCATCATGTATAATAGAACACAAACAACTGTCTGCATATGTTTTTTCTGCCATAATTATTAACCTCCTTTTCATCATATGAACATATATTCATATGTTCATATATAATTATATTCTTGTTTCTTTTTAATGTCAATATATATAGAAAGCAATAAATAATTTACATTGATTAAACGCTTTCGTTTGCTTTTTATCAAATATAAATCGCACATCATA
>CALGKJ010000180.1 GCA_937930535.1 uncultured Clostridia bacterium | reverse complement strand
GAAAGCGCCAAGTTTGAGATAAGGGATGTACACCCCTCTCATTATGGCAGAATATGTCCTATAGAAACACCAGAAGGACCTAACATCGGTTTGATAGGTAACTTATCAACCTATGCAAGAATAAACGAATACGGCTTTATTGAGGCTCCATACAGAACAGTTATAAATAACGGAAATGGAGAAAATCAAGTAACTAATGAGATCGTATATCTTACTGCCGATGTAGAGGACGAATATGTTATAGCTCAGGCAAATGAATTGCTTGATGAAGAAGGCAGATTCATAGATAAAAGAGTTTCAGCAAGAGCAAGGCACGAAATAGTTATAGTGCCCACCTCTGAGGTAGAATATATGGACGTATCTCCAAAGCAGGTAGTATCAGTAGCGACTGCTATGATACCATTCTTGGAGAATGATGATGCAAATAGAGCCTTGATGGGTGCAAACATGCAGCGTCAGGCAGTTCCGCTATTAGCCCCTGAATCTCCTATTGTTGGTACTGGAATGGAACACAAAGCTGCAAGAGATTCCGGCTTTGTAGCTCTGGCTCAGAATGATGGAGTAGTAGATAAGGTAAGCGGTACTGAAATAGTCGTAAGAACAAACGACGGACAGCTTGAAAGACATAAGCTTTTAAAATTCCTAAGATCCAACCAAGGTACATGCATAAATCAGAGACCTTTAGCTAAAAAGGGCGAGATTGTGAAAAAAGGCGCTTTACTGGCTGACGGTCCTTCAATACAAAAAGGCGAAATCGCATTAGGAAGAAACATACTTATTGGCTTTATGACATGGGAAGGCTACAACTATGAGGATGCTATTTTAATAAGCGAAAAGCTGGTTAAACAAGATGTGTTTACTTCAATCCATATAGAAGAATATGAAGCAGAAGCAAGGGATACAAAGCTTGGACCAGAAGAAATAACCAGAGATATACCTAACGTAGGCGAAGAAGCCCTGAAAGACCTTGATGAAAGAGGAATCATCAGAATAGGTGCCGAAGTCAGATCCGGCGATATACTGGTAGGCAAGGTTACTCCAAAGGGAGAGACGGAACTTACTGCTGAGGAAAGGCTATTAAGAGCAATATTCGGTGAAAAGGCCAGAGAAGTTAGAGATACATCTCTGAGAGTACCTCACGGAGAAGCCGGTATAATAGTAGATGTTAAAGTATTTACCAGAGAAAATGGCGATGAGCTTCCTCCGGGAGTTAATCAGCTTGTAAGATGTTATATAGCTCAAAAGAGAAAAATATCTGTTGGTGATAAGATGGCTGGTAGACACGGTAACAAGGGTGTTATTTCCAGAGTGCTGCCTGAAGAAGACATGCCATTCATGCCTAACGGTACACCTCTTGAAATAGTGCTTAACCCACTTGGGGTTCCATCACGTATGAATATCGGGCAGGTACTTGAAGTGCATTTGGGACTTGCAGCAAAAGCTCTGGGATGGAAAATAGCCACACCCGTATTCGATGGTGCCAATGAAGATACTATAATGGAAACAATAGAATCAGCCAACAGAGTTATACAGGTTAGAAAAAATCTAAGACAAATTAGAGAGAAGATAATGCTGGCTAATGAAGAAAGACCAGCCGATACCAGAGAAAATAAAGAAATAGTTATGGAGTTTATAAATGATAAGATCTTTGAAATAGACAGCACATTAAAGTCAATAAAAGAAGCTATACTTACCACAAGCTTAGAAGATATATTTAATCTGGAGGCCATCATTGACATGTTCCCGGAAACTCCAATAGATGGTGTGAACCTTCAGGCATCAGGAAAAATTAAGCTAAGAGACGGAAGAACTGGAGACTACTTTGATAATGAAGTTACTGTTGGGTATATGTATATTCTGAAACTTCTGCACCTTGTTGATGATAAGATTCACGCAAGGTCAACAGGTCCATATTCCTTGGTAACACAACAGCCTCTGGGCGGTAAGGCACAGTTCGGAGGACAAAGATTTGGTGAGATGGAAGTTTGGGCTCTTGAAGCATACGGTGCATCTCATACATTACAGGAAATACTTACAGTTAAGTCTGACGACGTAGTTGGTAGAGTTAAGACCTATGAATCAATAGTTAAGGGTGAAAACATTCCTGAACCTGGAGTGCCAGAATCCTTTAAGGTATTAATAAAAGAGCTTCAAAGTCTTGCTCTTGATGTAAAAGTGTTTACAGAAGAAAACGAAGAAATAACAATAAGAGAATCTGTAGACGAAGAAGTCGAAGATTTGGGAGCAGATCTTGAAAATAGAGAGGATATGGACTTCGTAGGACTTCCATTTAAAGGGGAAGTCAATGTAGAAGAAGATTTATATAATGACTACGAAGAAAGTGAAGAGTTAGAGGATTTTGACGAAGAAATACAATTTGATGAGATTATCATTGAAGAAGAAAGCGGTTTTGAAGACGACGAGTTCTAAAACAGATAACTTAAGTAATTAATATATGAAGGGAGAGATACCTCCTTGTTCGAACTTAATAATTTTGAGTCACTAAAAATAGGATTGGCTTCTCCAGAAAAAATCAGAGAGTGGTCAAAGGGAGAGGTTAAGAAACCTGAAACCATAAACTACAGAACACTAAAGCCAGAAAAAGAAGGCCTGTTCTGCGAAAAGATTTTCGGTCCTACAAAGGACTGGGAATGTCACTGTGGAAAATACAAGAGAATAAGATACAAGGGTATCGTATGTGATCGCTGCGGCGTTGAGGTAACAAAGTCAAAGGTTAGAAGAGAAAGAATGGGACACATTGAGCTTGCCGCTCCTGTGTCTCACATATGGTATTTCAAGGGAATACCAAGCAGGATGGGTCTGATATTGGATATGTCACCAAGAGCCTTGGAGAAGGTTCTATACTTTGCATCATACATAGTAATAGATCCAGGTGATACACCGCTATCTAAAAAGCAGCTTCTATCAGAAAAAGAATACAGAGAAAACTACGAAAAATACGGCAGCAAATTCCGGGCAGGAATGGGTGCTGAGTCTGTTAAGGAACTACTTGAGGAATTAGACTTAGAGGGCCTTGCTAAAGAACTAAGAGTTGATTTAAAGGAAAGCACAGGTCAGAAAAGGTTAAGATCTGTTAGAAGGCTGGAGGTTGTTGAGGCATTCAAAAAATCAGCAAATAAGCCTGAATGGATGATACTAGATGTAATACCTGTTATTCCTCCAGATTTAAGACCTATGGTACAGCTTGATGGGGGAAGATTTGCTACATCTGATTTAAATGACTTGTATAGAAGAGTTATTAATAGAAACAACAGGTTAAAAAGACTTCTTGATCTAGGTGCACCGGATATAATTGTAAGAAATGAAAAAAGGATGCTGCAAGAAGCAGTAGATGCACTTATAGACAACGGCAGAAGAGGAAGACCGGTAACAGGACCTGGAAATAGACCATTAAAATCCCTAAGTGATATGCTTAAGGGCAAGCAGGGCAGATTCAGACAGAACCTGCTTGGAAAGCGTGTTGACTATTCTGGTCGTTCAGTTATCGTTGTTGGACCTGAGCTGAAGCTGTATCAATGCGGACTTCCACATGAAATGGCATTAGAGCTTTTCAAGCCATTTGTAATGAAGAAGCTTGTTAATGATGGATTGGCTCATAATATCAAAAGCGCAAAGAGAATGGTAGAAAGAGTAAAGCCAGAGGTATGGGACGTATTGGAAGAGGTAATATCCGAACATCCAGTACTATTAAACCGTGCACCTACGCTTCATAGACTGGGTATTCAAGCCTTTGAACCCATACTGGTTCAAGGAAGAGCCTTAAAGATACATCCATTGGTTTGTACAGCATATAATGCCGACTTTGACGGAGACCAAATGGCGGTACACGTACCATTATCAGTTGAAGCACAGTCAGAAGCCAGATTCCTTATGCTTTCTGCAAACAACATACTTGCTCCAAAGGATGGTAAACCGGTTGTGAGTCCGACTCAGGACATGGTTATGGGCATATACTATATGACCTTGCATGTAGAAGGAGTTAAGGGTGAAGGAAAAATATTCAGCAGCATAGATGAAATGATTATGGCATATCAGATAGAAGAAGTTTCACTGCATGCTCAAGTAAAGGTACGACTGACTAAGGAGTATAACGGTAAGAGAATAAGTAAAATATTAGAAAATACTGTTGGAAGATTTATATTTAACAATACAATTCCACAGGACTTGGGCTTTATAAATAGAGAGCTAGAAGAAAATATATTTGAGCTGGAGTTCGACCCAAGAGATAAAGAAGGCAATATGATGCCTATTGATAAAAAAATGCTGGGGAAAATAGTTGATAAATGCTACAGAAAGCATGGTACTACAAGGACTGCGGTTGTTCTGGACGAAATCAAGAGACTTGGCTTCCAGTTTTCAACCAAAGGAGCTGTTACTATAAGTGTATCAGACATGGTAATACCTCCAGAGAAAAAAGAGCTTCTGTCAAAAGCGGACGAAAGAGTTGACAAAATCGAAAAAATGTATAGAAGAGGACTTATATCTAATGAAGAAAGATATGAGCAGGTAATTGAAACTTGGAAGACGACTACAGATTTGGTAACAGAAGCCCTAATGAAAAATCTTGATAGATTAAACCCTGTATATATGATGGCAACCTCTGGAGCTAGAGGTAGTGTTAACCAGACAAAACAGCTTGCCGGTATGAGAGGACTTATGGCAGATACATCCGGTAGAATCATAGAAATTCCTATTAAGGCTAACTTCCGTGAAGGTCTGAACGTATTGGAGTTCTTTACTTCTACTCACGGAGCAAGAAAAGGTCTTGCTGATACAGCACTTAGAACTGCCGACTCAGGCTACTTGACACGACGTCTTGTTGACGTTAGTCAGGATGTTATTATTAGAGATGAAGAGTGTGGTTCAGTGGAAGGGTTAATAGTTTCTGAAATAAAGGATGGTAATGAAGTAATTGAAAAGCTAGTTGACAGACTTGATGGAAGATATGCAATGGAAGACATTATACATCCATCAACAGGCGAGGTAATCGTACATAAAAATGAGATGATTACCGAAGAGCAAGCTAGTGAAATAGTTGATGCAGGAATCAAGAAGGTCCATATAAGATCAATTTTAACCTGTCGCTCCAAATTTGGTGTATGCAGCAGATGCTATGGTATTAATCTTGCAACAGGCACACCAGTACACGCTGGAGAAGCGGTTGGTATAATTGCGGCACAATCAATAGGGGAGCCGGGTACACAGCTTACAATGAGAACCTTCCATACAGGCGGTGTTGCCGGTGATGATATAACACAAGGTTTGCCTAGAGTAGAGGAGTTATTTGAAGCAAGAAAGCCAAAAGGACTTGCTATTATTTCTGAAATATCCGGTACGGTTAAGATTGTTGACCAAAGAAAGAAGAAGGAAGTAATAGTACTTGCAGAAGACGGAGATACAAGAACATATGCTATTCCTTATGGTTCAAGACTAAGAGTATCAGAGGGAGAAGTAATAGTGGCCGGTGACGAAATAACCGAAGGCTCTGTAAATCCACATGATATACTCAAAATAAAAGGAATCGCCGGCGTTCAGTCATACATACTGCAAGAGGTTCAGAGAGTTTACAGATTGCAGGGTGTTGATATTGCCGATAAGCATATTGAAGTTATAGTAAGACAGATGCTCAGAAAAGTTAAGATAGAGGAATCGGGAGATACAGATTTGCTGCCAGGCGGATTAGTTGATATTTTCGCTTATGATGAGGAAAACAACAGAGTGGCTCAAGCTGGCGGAGAAATGGCTGTTGGAAAGCGTGCATTACTCGGTATTACAAAAGCCTCCCTGGCAACGGATTCATTCCTGTCTGCAGCATCCTTCCAGGAAACAACAAGAGTTCTTACAGAAGCTGCAATAAAGGGAAGAATAGATCCTTTAGTAGGCTTAAAGGAAAACGTAATAATAGGAAAACTTATCCCAGCGGGTACAGGCTTAAAGAGATACAAAGACATTTCTGTAAAAATGGTAGAAGCAGATACAGAAAATGCTTGACATGTAAAATAGCAAATGCTAAAATGATTTAGTGCGTTGCAAAAGCCGAATAAAATGCAGTGACCATGGGTTACAGACGACGAGGTGATATTATGCAGGAATTAAAATCATCAAAAAGTAGAGTCGTTGGGCTAAAGCAAACTATTAAGGTTATTGATAATAAAAAAGCTACCAAGGTATATGTCGCACAAGATGCAGATGATTATATTAAAACATCTGTATATAGAGCATGTACGCAAGCGAATCTTGAAATTATATATGTGAAAACAATGAAGGAACTAGGAGAGGCATGTGGAATAGACATCGGTGCTTCTACAGCTGCATTGATTGACGGCTAATATGTTCTATAAGTTAGGGCGTTATGTCAAAACCACTTGTTCAGCTACAGACGTATAATTTTGCATCAAATATACCCCTTCAAGTGAAGGGGTATATTTAATATAATATAAGAGCAGACAACCAGAAATATCAAATTGTGAAGTTGTTTCTCTATAATAAATTTGACAGTCAAATATATTTATATATTAGATCTGTATTTACCAATTTAGAAGGAGGTGCATTTAATGCCAACAATTAGCCAGTTAGTAAGAAAAGGTAGGGAAAAAGTTGAGTACAAATCAACGGCTCCAGCTCTAAAAGAGTGTCCACAAAAAAGAGGAGTATGCACAGTAGTAAAAACTACTACACCAAAGAAGCCAAACTCAGCACTTAGAAAAATTGCCAGAGTTAAGCTTACAAATGGTATAGAAGTTACAGGCTATATTCCAGGTATAGGACACAATCTACAAGAACACTCCGTTGTTCTTATCAGAGGCGGAAGAGTTAAGGACTTACCTGGCGTTAGGTATCACATAGTAAGAGGTACTCTTGATGCTGCTGGTGTTGCTAACAGAAAGCAAAGCAGATCAAAGTACGGTGCTAAGAGACCTAAGAATAAATAATGTGCGTTATTATATCATGGTTTCAGCCATGTAGATATATATAATGTGCACACACTGTGTTTGTTTTTGCTTCGTAGCCGTGGAAGTTTTCCGAAGGGAAACTCCAATATTTGCTCGGTGAGCAAACACAGAGTACCGATGATACTTAATAAAATGTTAAGGAGGGAAGTATAGTGCCAAGAAAAGGACATGTACCAAAAAGAGATATATTGCCTGATCCATTATACGGTGTAAAAATAGTAACAAAGCTTATAAATAACATTATGCTTGATGGGAAAAAAGGCGCAGCTCAAAAAATAGTTTATGGAGCATTTGATACAATAAAGGAAAAGACAGGTAAAGAAGCGTTGGAAGTATTTGAAACAGCTATGAACAATATAATGCCTGTACTTGAAGTTAAAGCAAGAAGAATAGGTGGAGCTACTTACCAAGTTCCAATTGAAGTAAGAGCAGACAGAAGGCAAGCCCTTGCAATGAGATGGTTAATTGACTTCTCAAGAAAAAGAGGCGAAAGAACAATGGCGGACAGATTAGCAGGCGAAATTCTGGATGCAGCAAATAATGCAGGTTCCAGCGTAAAAAGAAAAGACGATATGCATAGGATGGCAGAAGCAAATAAAGCATTTGCTCATTATAGATGGTAATATCATAAAAGTGAATATTGTGAGAAATAATATACTTAAGATTGTTCTGCACAATAATAAAAATAAAGAACGTATGTTTGGTGATTTATCCAACAGAAAGGAGGGTAATTGTGCCTAGGCAATTTCCATTAGAAAAAACAAGAAACATAGGAATAATGGCTCATATTGACGCAGGTAAAACTACTACAACTGAAAGAATTTTGTATTACACCGGAAGAACATATAAATTAGGTGAAGTACACGAAGGTACTGCCACTATGGACTGGATGGAACAGGAGCAGGAAAGAGGAATAACCATAACTTCCGCTGCAACAACAGCCGAGTGGGGCAGCCACCGTATAAATATTATAGATACGCCGGGGCACGTGGACTTTACTGTTGAGGTTGAAAGGTCACTACGTGTTCTCGATGGTGCAGTTGCAGTTTTCTGTGCAAAGGGTGGAGTTGAACCACAATCAGAAACAGTATGGCGTCAAGCTGATAAATATAATGTCCCAAGAATGGCATATGTAAACAAAATGGACATTATGGGAGCTGACTTCTTTAGAGTAATGTCAATGATGCAGGAAAGGCTTCGTGCCAACACTGTACCCATTCAGCTTCCAATAGGAAAAGAGGATCATTTTGACGGCATTGTTGATCTTGTAATGATGAAAGCTCATATGTATAAGGATGATTTAGGTAAAGACATTGAGATAACTGAAATTCCTGAAAATATGAAAGAGCTTGCTCAAGAATATAGAGAAAAGCTTCTAGAGGCTGTAGCTGAACAAGATGAAGAGCTGATGATGAAATATCTGGATGGTGAGGAATTATCACTTGAAGAAATTAAAGCAGCTTTAAGAAAAGGTACAATAGCAGTAAGAATTATTCCTGTAATATGCGGTTCATCCTATAAAAACAAGGGTGTACAAAATATGCTGGATGCTGTTGTTGATTATCTGCCATCACCACTTGATGTACCTGCAATAGAAGGTGTAACAGTTGGTAGTGAGGCTAAAATTGTAAGAAACGCAGATGATAAAGAGCCTTTCTCAGCTCTTGCCTTTAAGATAATGGTTGACCCTTATGTAGGTAAACTGGCGTTTTTCAGAGTATACTCAGGAGTATTGGAATCTGGCTCATATGTGTATAACTCAACTAAAGGGAAACGTGAAAGAATAGGTAGAATCGTGCAGATGCACGCAAATCACAGGGAAGAAATCAAAGAGGTTTATACAGGAGATATCGCTGCTGCTGTAGGTCTTAAGGATACTACTACAGGGGATACACTGTGTACTGAGGAGAACCCTGTAATATTAGAATCAATGCAATTCCCAGAGCCAGTTATAAACGTAGCAATAGAGCCAAAAACAAAAGCTGGTCAGGATAAAATGGGTATTGCACTTCAAAAGCTGTCCGAGGAAGACCCAACCTTCAAGACTTATACTAACCCTGAGACAGGTCAAACAATAATCGCAGGTATGGGCGAGCTTCATCTTGAGATTATCGTTGACAGAATGTTAAGAGAGTATAAGGTTGAAGCTAATATAGGAAAACCACAAGTAGCATACAAAGAAACCATAACCAAGAAAGTAGAGGTTGAGGGTAAGTTTGTAAGGCAATCAGGTGGTAAGGGTCAGTATGGTCATGTATGGCTTGCACTAGAGCCAAAAGAACCAGGTGCAGGTTTTGAATTTGTTAATAAAATAGTTGGCGGTGTTGTTCCAAGAGAGTATGTTCCGGCAGTACAAAAGGGTGTCGAAGAAGCACTTCAAAATGGTGTACTCGGAGGGTACCAAGTACTTGATCTTAAGGTTACAATATTTGATGGTTCATACCATGAAGTTGACTCCTCTGAAATGGCATTCAAAATTGCCGGTTCAATGGCATTCAAAGATGGTATGAAAAAAGCAAATCCTGTTTTACTAGAACCAATTATGAAGGTAGAGATAACTGTGCCTGAAGAATATATGGGAGATGTAATGGGAGATGTAAACTCAAGACGTGGAAGAATAGAAGGTATGGAAGCTAGAAACGGCGCACAAGTTATAAGATCATTTATACCACTATCTGAAATGTTTGGATATGCAACTGACTTAAGATCAAAAACACAAGGAAGAGGAACATACGCTATGGAAATGGATCACTTTGAACCAGTTCCAAAGAATATAGCAGAGAAAATAGTTGGAGAGAAATAGTTATTAAACATATAATTGCAGGTGGACAGTTCAAAATTTTGAGGCTTGTCCACTTGTAGAATATGCTTATGTAACTATTACTGTTTAATAGTTATTAATGCCAAATTCTATTATTACGGTTTTAGATAAAAGATTTTAGATTGAATCTGTTATTCTAAACGTATGCTTTATGAATTAATAAGGAGGAGTAAACAATAATGGCAAAGGCAAAATTTGAAAGAAATAAACCTCACGTAAATATAGGAACAATAGGACACGTTGACCATGGTAAGACAACATTAACAGCAGCAATAACAACAGTGTTATCAAAGTTTGGTGGAGCAACAGCAACAAAGTATGACGAAATAGATAAAGCACCAGAAGAAAAAGAAAGAGGAATCACAATCAACACAGCACACGTTGAATATGAAACCGCAAACAGACACTATGCACACGTTGACTGCCCAGGTCACGCTGACTATGTTAAGAATATGATCACTGGAGCAGCGCAAATGGACGGAGCAATACTAGTTTGTTCAGCAGCAGACGGACCAATGCCTCAAACAAGAGAGCATATCCTTCTATCCAGACAGGTTGGCGTACCATACATAGTTGTTTTCTTAAACAAAGTAGATATGGTAGACGATGCAGAATTAGTAGAATTAGTTGAAATGGAAGTTAGAGAACTTCTTTCAGAATATGAATTCCCAGGAGATGACACACCAATCATACCAGGTTCAGCATTAAGAGCACTTGAGTGCG
>CALGKJ010000179.1 GCA_937930535.1 uncultured Clostridia bacterium | reverse complement strand
AGCTCGATAGACTGCTTCAAAATGCCATCCATAGAGTCTAAAAGCTTAACTCTCATATCTTCATCCTTGATCATTTGCTCTCCTACTTTTAAGCCTAGATTTTCTTTTATATCTGCTTCTTTCTTCATAATCTGATCATAGTATTTCTTCCTTTTAGCTAAAGGGTAGTTTTTGGTTTCAGGGTTGCCAACCATTTTTTTAATGACATTGGTTGTACCTTCACCAAAATTTTCTGCTATTTCTTCATAAATATCTCCCCCTGCAAAGGCAATACCGGCTGCAATCCAAAAGGCATTTCCGGCAATCCATATAGCAACAGGTAACCCTACACCAGTAAGTCCTATAATAAAGCCAATGATAAACAAACCGATTAACACAATTATATAGGATATAATAAACCCTACAACCGCAGAAACTATCCATGCAATAATACTCGCTATAACCCCGCTGATATCAGCACCCACTTCAAAGTCCACATACTCTCTGGCACTAAAATTTACGCTTGTTTTACTTGGTGTTTGTACATTATTATATAAACAGCCCGCTACATCAACTTTACTGGAAATTAAGCTTGATCCATACTCCTGAGAAAATAATAAATTAACTTTCTTTGTTATTTTGTCAGATTGCTTTTTTAACCATATACTTAACTCTTGCTGAACCAGCTTTTGAATGGCTGGCGAGCTTTTTAGCATCTCAGCTTCTTGGTTAATCGCCCTTGTCATAACCTCTAGCGTTGAATATTTGCCATCCTTCCAAGCTGTAAGCTTTGGCTTTATCAAGTCTGTAAATAGATAATTACAGACTTTTTCAGAAAATGGCTTTATAAGCTCATTATAGCTTTCACGTAAAATCCCATTAACCTCATTAAGCACCTTTTCCTTCATCTGCCTTGAACGAATATCAGCACGGCAGGATTCGGCTAATCCCCTTGAAATGCAGAGAGATGGCATAGGATCTGGAAGAAACTTGTCTTTTCCAAATATCTTCTTTCCATAATCACGTATAAAGTCCATAGCAGATGCTCCGCCTGTTACTATAACCGATCCTATTTCTCTGCCCTCCTTAGCAAGGGCATTTTTGACCTCCAGCATAATATTAAAGCAAAATTCCTTCCACGAGCATTCTGTTATCTTATCTATAAAGCCAATATGCCTTTTTATTATGCAGTCATCAATATTTCTATTGTCAAACTTCATTGGTGTGCTTAGTATCTCATCCATAGAATTTTTATTATAATCAAATTCAAAATAGACACCCTTATCTATCTTGAAGCTGACGTTAATGTTTTTGCCATAATCGTCACTGCTGCTGAAATACTTTTCCTTTGCCTCTCTGCATCTGAATTCCAGCTTACTCTCAGTAACATGTCTGTTTTGCTGGCTATTCAGTGCATTTTCCATTTGTAAATGATTTTCACTATGTGCCATTCCATATTTCACCATACTCTTCTCTATTCTTGATGCTCCCAGCTCAAAGCCAATATTTATGGGTTCATCAATACCCCTGATATATGTAATGTCTGTTGTGCTTGAGCCAAAATCAATAACTAATATGCCTTCATTAATAGCCCCATCAATCATACGCTCCTTGTCACGCTTTGCTGCATGAACTATTGCAGCCTTTGACTCTTTTATAACCTCTACCTTGCTAGAAAAGTCTGATTTAATGGCATCAGTCAAAATACTCTCATATATTTTTCTTTCTTTTGTATTCCAGCTTGATGGACATCCAACCACTATTTGATAATCCTGTATTTTTATATTATTTATATTAATGACGCTGTGTACAACGCATCTAAAATACCCTTGTATAAGATATTTGTCAGCTTCGGTCATTAAGCTGGGCTTTTTCTTAAAGCATATGTACAAAAAAGCTAAGCTTCCTATGTTATCTATCGCATCTTCCCCTATCAGCTCTCTTCCATCCGTCGTCCTAGCATAAGCAGTAGGTATAACTGGCTTTGAGGGTAATATATTATAATCCACAGGATCCTTTAAATCCTTAGCTGGAATTTCCTTGGAAATATTCACATAAGCCGCTGATGTTTCACCATGTCCCAAATCTATAGCTAATACATGTTTTTTTTCACCCATAAGCTTTCTCCTTTCTGTTTATTTAGCAGGTTTGTCAACTCTGCCTTTTACTATTATTGAATCATCTTTTACTACTGCTGGATAAACAGATGCAGTATCCTTTGTATTGCTGCTGTAAATAAAGTCAAAAAGCTCTTCTTGGGTTTTTCCGCCTATAGTATTTGGATAATGTATAAACCTGAAATTCATATTATTCAGCTCTTTTTCAAGTATTTTTGCCTCCATTGCTATATCTGCATCTATATTTTTATTTGAGTATTTAATTGTGCCTATCAGATTAGATGCTTTTTCTAAAAGTGATCTATATCTGATTTCAAAAGGCTTATTTTTAGAATCATACTCATTTCTTATATTTTCTGCCTGAGTCTCATAGCTCTTTAAAAAATAGTCAATATTGCTATATAATTTTTCAATTATATTGATAATGACTTCACAGCCTTTATCTGAAAGTGTATACTTTCCATTGTTATCAGCTTTGGTTAATTCATCCTTATCAAATTTTGTATTTATCAGCTTGCCTCCAATAAATGCGGCAATAGGAATACACAGCTGCCATACAATCCCCATGCTTAATAATCCCGAAATCACACTGCCAGTAAGTGCAAGCCCCAAAGGAACTTCCGGGCTTTTTAGACTCTGTCCAGTTTCTTCTTTTTCACCCTTTTGCTTTTCATTAGGTTTAAAGCTAAGTTGGTTAACCGATGCTTCCCAAAAATCCTGTTGTACCTGTATAAGGCTTAATGCCCTGTTTAGAATTGCAGACTGCTGTGATGACAGTTGTTTTCTATATATTCCATTGTCACCCAGCATTTGGTCTAACTCACTATAAATATGCTGCATCAAGCTATTAATGTACTCATTGACTGTATTTTCCTTAATGCTACTAATATTCTGTCTGAACATTTCTTTTCTTTTTAAATAAAATGATTGCGCACTTTCCATCTATATTCCCCCTTCAATTATGTAAGTAAATTAAGTTTTATGGTTGCTTCCCTATATATATATTAAGCGTAACTTTACCTTTATTCACCAGTTTTCATTCCATTAACCATTATTATAACATATTGCAATTTGCCTGTAGATACAATTAATAATCTTATGAACATTATCTAATTTTTTCCAGTTGTTTCTCACAAAGAAATTAGCAACTCCTAACGAAAAGTATTTTAAGCTTTAAAGTTGGTTATCTATAAAAAAAGCCCTGCAGCTTTTGAACTGCAAGACTTTTGAAGGCAATATACCATTTAGTTATTTATACTATCTTGATAAATTTTTTTTACGTATTTATAGTCAAATGAGCCAGATGAAGCCTTGTAGCATTTTGTATCGCCATCCAGCCAAAATACACCCTTTGCATCTACCTTAAATGATGAAATCCTTTTTTTATTATGATAGAAGTTAATACTAAGCATGGTCAGCATATCCATTTCTTGGTTTGTTGGTTCAAAGGATAGACTGCTGAATTGATTTATTAAAGCTTTTAAAGTATCCTCACTGGCACCAAACATTGCATAACTGCTAACTCCATAAAAAATAGATACATCATCTATTTCCTCGCCGCTTAATTTATCTGATACAGTACTGCATCCAAACAGTAGAAATGTCATTATTATAACGATACTCACCAATAATAGTTTTTTCATAAAGCCTCGACTTCCTCCTTTAGTATACTATACCCCTGCTCTTGTTTAAGACGAATTATATATGTCTTTGTTCCAGCTTTTATTTGATATAAATAGCAATTGACAAAATATAATATTACATGGTATATTTTAGTAAGAATTGAAGCCATGAAGGTTTCTTGTTTAATCTATCAAGAATCAATATAAAATAATAATCAGACCCATGAAGGGGCTAAGTATTAAGCTTTCCCTTATGGGTCATTTTATTTTGAAAAGGAGCTGTTATTATGCACATGGCTGATGCATTGATTTCGCCAATAGTTGGAGGAGCTATGCTGGCAGTTTCTACTACAGTTGCTGCCCACTCTATTAAAAAGGTTCAGAATAGTTTGGATGAGAAAAAAATCCCTCTAATGGGAGTAGTGGGTGCATTTGTTTTTGCCGCTCAAATGATTAATTTTGCAATACCCGGTACTGGTTCAAGCGGACATATAGGCGGCGGAATGCTGCTTGCAATATTACTGGGTCCTCATGCCGGGTTTTTGGCTATGGCATCCATATTACTTATACAAGCATTGTTTTTTGGTGATGGGGGCTTGCTTGCTTATGGATGTAATGTACTTAACCTTGGCTTTTATACCTGTTATATAGCTTATCCTCTGATTTTTAAGCCCTTAACAAAAAAAGGTATCACAATTAATAATATTTTTTATGCTTCAATAATTTCATCACTAGCAGGTCTCCAATTAGGTGCTTTCAGCGTTGTGCTGCAAACTCTTATATCTGGAAAAACAGAGCTGTCCTTCTCCACATTTACATTATTTATGCAATCCATACACCTAGCCATCGGCTTAGTTGAAGGACTTATAACCTGTGCTGTTGTTACCTTCATATGGAAAGCTAGACCTGAGATTATAGAAAGAACTAATGCAGAAGAAGCTTTAGGCAGCATTTCTACCAGAAAAATACTAATAGCCATGGTTATTTGCGTTATAGCTGTAGGAGGTATATTATCATGGTTCGCATCATCATACCCAGATGGTTTGGAGTGGGCTATCGAAAAAACTACAGGAATATCAGAGCTGGAAGCCCCAGAAGGTATTCATACCACATTATCAAACATACAGAACAATACAGCCTTTTTACCTGACTATGATTTTAAGGAATCCTCAAATGAAAGCTTACTAGCCTCCGACAATGCAGGCACAAGCGTTTCTGGCATAATAGGCGGAGTATTTACACTAGCCTTGATAGTACTAATTGGATTTGTTGCTAATATATTTAAAAAGAGAAAAACAAAAGTACTGGCTTAACAGGCAGGGCATCAACCCCTGCCAAAACTTTATTATTAGGATTTGATTTATATGGCAGATATTAAAAATTCTTTATACAATATCAGGTTGTTTGATGAGCTGTCCCTCAAGAAAACTCCCATACATAACCTTCATCCCCTTATAAAGCTTCTGACAACGATCTTTTATTTGGTTATGATTGTTTCCATGGGTAAACATGAAATCAGCAGACTCATACCCTTTATTTTTTATCCTATGCTGATTTTTGTTCTGGCGGAGCTGCCAGCTTATCAGATAATTAAAAGACTTCTATTTATTGAGCCTTTAATAATAGGAGTAGGAATACTAAATCCACTGCTGGAGCAGCAACTTATAGCTATAGGCGGTTTTGAAATTTCCAAAGGCTGGATTACATTTTTATCTATATTTATAAAGTACAACTTAACCGTAACTGCCTGTATTTTACTAATCTCAACCACCAGTATGCTTCAACTGTCTGCTGCTTTAAGGATATTAAGAGTTCCAAGGGTTTTTGTATTACAGCTTTTATTAACATATCGCTACATCTCAGTTTTAATAGAAGAACTATTTAGAATGTATAGAGCTTATTCCTTAAGAGCACCACAGCAAAAGGGTATACACAAAAATGCCTGGGGCTCCTTCGCAGGACATTTGCTGCTAAGAACAATAGAAAGAGCCCAGCGAGTATATCAGGCTATGAATTTAAGAGGCTTTTCAGGGGAGTATCATGCTAAAAGCATTAAAAAGCTGAATTCTAGTGATTATCTCTATTTCGCTGGTTGGAGCTTGTTTTTTGTTATTGCTAAAATTATTAATATACCTATACTAATAGGTTCATTATTTACAGGAGTGATAAAATAGATGTTTCAGCACAAGCTTGAAGTGAGAAATTTACATTTTTCATATCCTCACAGCCATGAAATAATAAAAGACTTATCTTTTACCGTTTCTCCAGGTGAGTCAATAGGTATTATTGGAGCTAACGGTGCAGGAAAATCTACCCTTCTGATGCTCATTATGGGTGTTTTATTCTCTGACAGCGGCGAAATTATGGTAGGAGATATTTGTGTTACTAAAAAAACACTACCGCTAATACGTGAAAAACTAGGAATGGTCTTTCAGGATCCTGATGACCAGTTATTTATGCCCACTGTATATGAGGATGCTGCCTTTGGACCTCGAAACTATAAGCTTAGTGAAAAAGAAGTTGAAAACCGTGTATTAAATGCTTTAGAAGCAGTTGGAGCACTGCATTTAAAAGACAAAGCCCCCTTTAAGCTGTCAGGAGGCGAAAAACGTATAGCTGCAATTGCATCTGTTTTGTCAATGCAGCCGGACATATTAATAATGGATGAACCAACATCAGCCTTAGACCCCAAGTCAAGGCGCAAAATAATAAAGCTGCTGAACAGCTTCACTCATACTAAGCTTATTACAAGCCATGATTTGGATATGATAATGGAAAGCTGTGAAAGAACTATCATTATTGATAAAGGTCAGATTGCTGCCGACGGAAAAACATCTGAAATCTTGACAAATTCAGTGCTTTTAGATAGCTGTGGATTAGAGCTGCCCCTTTCACTTCAAAATTGTACTGTATGCGGCAGTGCTAAAGTTTGATATAATATATTATATATTATATATTATATGTTCGGAGGGAAAATATGCGAATTGCTGTCATAGATGGACAAGGCGGAGGAATGGGCAAAGCCATAGTGGAAAAATTTAGAAAAACCTTTGAAGACAAAATTGAAATTATTGCACTAGGAACTAACTCATTAGCTACTTCTTTAATGCTAAAGTCAGGTGCTAACGAAGGTGCTACAGGTGAAAACGCTATAGTATATAATGCACCTAGAGTAGATATAATTTTGGGACCTATAGGCATAATATGTGCCAACTCTTTGCTGGGTGAACTGACACCCCTAATGGCAAAAGCAATAGCAGAAAGTCCGGCAAAAAAAGTACTGATTCCGCTGAATAAATGTAATGTGGCTGTTGCAGGCACTGAAAACAAGCCCCTTCCCCATTATATTGATGATGCTATTGAAATAGTAAAAGCTCAAAGAGGTGAAAAATATGTGTGAAGCAAATGTGTATATGATAGATTCAGAAGGAAATGAAATACTGATACTTGAATCCGTAGACAAGGTCATTCCCACAAATGAAGGTCTACTGCTGGAAAATATTTTTAGCCAAAGAAAGCTGGTTAAAGCCAGAATAAAAGAAATGGCACTTGTTGATCATCGAATAATAATTGAAGAATAACTACTGTTTTAGCAATAATACTGCTATTATACAATCCAAAAAATATCGGTAATAATTGGTTCAAATCCAATTATTACCGATATTTTTTAATGTTCTATCTAACCCTAAAACTATTTTAAATCATAGCTTACAATCAAGCCATTGCCAAAGTCAATGCTGTTATGTGAATTAATAATCCCAGGTATTTGCAGCCATTTATCAGCCTTATTCCAACCCGTTACAAAGATAATGGCGTTAGTTTTTTGTGTATTTGTCCAGCTCCAAGCTGCACAGGTGGTTGCTTTAAATAAAATGTCAGTTCCGTCATTAAATAAATTGCCATTAACCAAAATACACTCTTCCACTTCTGATATGCTTTTAAAACAAAAGGATGCTGAAATAGTTTTTCCTGATGGAACTACTATTGGATATGAGTATTCTCTTTGTATTGGTAAATTTTGATCTGGTCCAAACCTGCTGCTAAAAAATTTTTCTGCTGCATTTTTACCATTTGCTTTAAGATTATTAATCTGCTGTTCAGACAAATTGAAATTAATTGAGCTGACCCCTGCCGGATCTACAAATATAGTTCTTGAAGCATTCCCTTCTCTAAAGCAATATTCGTAAGACACATTCATTATCGCTCCAAATACCCTTCCCAAATGCTGAAAAAAACCATTATCCTCACTTCTTTCCGGCCACAAAATTGAAGATGCTGTGGAAAGAATAAATCCAAGGGTTTCATCAGGTTCACAGACGTTATCAAATATTTCTATGGGATAGTTATACATAGTACCCCCATCTACAAAAACATCTCCCTTGTACTTTATGGGATAAAAGAAAAATGGTATTGCCATAGAGCATCTTACAGCAAGAGCAACAGGCATATCAGGAGTATTTATATGATTTGCAACAATTGTTTTTCCATAGTTGGCATTACATAACATAAGATGCAGCTCTTTCTTTGTTTTATCATGAAGCTCTTTGAATGTTATTTCTCCGTTTATTCCCTCTTTCTTGTTAAAGCACCCCTTTAGCCAGCTTAAAAAAGCATCTCCTTTAAACAGTCCCATATGCTCCATTTCAGGCTTTATTATAGATTTGCTATCTGTTATGAGCTTTATGATATCCCAGAAGTCTATGCTTCCGTCAATAGCTTTTCCAATACGACCAAGCTCCTTGACTATATCATCCGCTTTACCCTTCTCAGGATCAAGAAATTTCATAAAGGAAGTAGGAAGATTTGCCTCTATTTCTTTCGTAGTCATACCTATTGCCAGAAGAGCAGCAGTTATTGCCCCTGCACTTGCTCCTGCGTATCTTTCAATATTTTTTGTTATGCCCAAATCATCAAGTACGCCTAACACTCCTACATAAGCGATTCCTTTTGTTCCTCCTCCTGAGAAAACAAGGTTTTTTATTTTTTCTGGTGCAGGCATAGGCATTTGAAATCCAGTTAATAGTGGAACATTATGAGACATATGATTAATACCAGCATTATAAAACTCCATTTTACTAACCTCCGTAACTTATATTTTATATTTAAGCTTTTGTACAGTAGTATTATAACACAACTCAAAATATCTATATATAGTTACAATGTATATGCTGTCCACTCTTCCCATTTTGCTTTATGCTTGCTTTACTTATATAAATCATAAAAAATATGCGCTTAACTTTCAGACATTCTATTCTAAATTACGTATATCTTATGAAAAATAAAAATTGGAGGTTTGTAAAATGACAAAAGGTTTAAAATTTATAGCAGTAATTACGCTTATATCTTTAATTTCAGCCATATTTGTAGGCTGTTCAATGGCTAGTACCTACAAAAGAATCAAGAGCAATCCTGATATAAAGGATTTTGAGGTTTATGATACTGGTAATAGTATGGATTTTAATGTTATGCTGAATGAAAACTCAAATTTAGACAGCCAGGACGCTAATGATCTTGCCAAGGAACTAGCTAATGCTATTAAAACAAAATATAAAAATAAAGCAATTAATCTAAGAGTAACTAAAAATAATCAAGTATTAGGAAGCTACAGTTTAGATAAATAACAGCCCGATCCTCCTTATGAAAAAAAGTATCTGTATTCAATGGTTTTATAAAAACTGTTGAATACAGATACTTTTTTGTTGCTTGTCTGCAAGCTAAAGATCCTCCAATATAGCTTCACCCTTAACAAACTCTGCGGATAAGCCTAGTTTGTTAAAATATCTGCATATGGCTATACATGCAAATTTTTCAGTAGAATAGTGTGTGCCCCCTATAACATTTATATTATGCTTTTGCTCCAGCTCATGCACAAGAGAATAGCAGGCATTTTTACTGGTAATTCCTGTTATAAAAACATTTACATTGTGTTCTATTGCTTCCAGCACAAAATCCTTTTGATTTCCTCCCCCTGCAACCACTGCAACCCTGTTGTTTATGATTTCACTGCTGCCATATTTATACAAACCCACCTTATGTCCTAGTGCATTGGAAGCCTGCTTTTTTAGTTCCTCAATTGTATTGCAAGTGGTTTTTCCGATAACGCCGCATAAAGCCCCTCTATACTTTGCAAAAGGCTGTTCAGCAGTTATGCCTATGGCATCAGCTAGGGTTTTGCTTGTGGAATATTCACTATAGTTGTCAAGAGGCACATGCAGATTATATATAGAAATCTCCCGTTCCTTAAATTTATCTAGTAGCTTTGGAGACATTTGATAGAAAATCTCCTTACTGCTTATATCCCATATTGAAGGGTGATGAACAAAAAGCATAGTTTTTACAGCTCCATCATCAATAATTTTCTGCATTACCTTATCAGTAGGAAAAACTGCCGTATAAACCTTACTAATCTCATCTGTAAAGTCACATACCAAGCCTATACTTCTTTTAATAAAATTCTCGCATAGATACTCTTTAACAACTCCCATATATGCAGCCCAATCATCAGTCAGACCAGTATGTATAAAATCCTTTTCCAGTATTTCATATAGAAATGCTGCTTTCAATTTAACCACCTCACTATAGGGTTTTTAGCATATGAATAAGTTAAGTTTTATGGTTGCTACCCAATATTAATATTATGACATATTCTAAGTAGTTTCTCTATAGATAACATATTGTTTGTTAGATTCCATACTTATTGGTATTATATATATAGATAGATAACAAAGGATTGAGATAAATTATGAAAAAGTTGGTTATTGGGATATTAGCACATGTAGATGCAGGTAAAACAACATTATCAGAAAGTCTGCTTTACTTAAGCGGTAAAATACGAAAATTGGGACGTGTGGACAATAAAGACGCCTATTTGGATAACTATGAGCTGGAAAGAGCAAGAGGCATTACTATTTTTTCCAAGCAGGCTATATTCGAAGTGGCTGATACACAGATTACCTTATTAGATACTCCGGGTCATGTAGATTTTTCAACGGAGATGGAGAGAACACTCCAAGTGCTGGATTATGCCATCTTAGTGATAAGCGGAGTAGATGGCGTACAGGGGCATACTAAAACCTTATGGCGTTTGCTTTCCATATATCAGATACCGGTTTTTTTATTTATAAATAAAATGGACCAAAATGGGACTGACAAAGGAAAAATAATAAATGAATTAAGAAAACAATTGGGTGATGGGTGTATTGAATTCGGACATGGCGAGACAGAAGCTTTTAATGAGCAATTGGCTATGTGTGATGAAACACTCATGGAAGCCTATTTGGAAACAGAACATATCCTAACCCCACAGATTAAGAAAGCCATCAGAAAACGCAAGGTATTTCCGTGTTTTTTCGGATCAGCTTTGAAATTAGAAGGCATTGAGGCATTTATTCAAGATATTGTGAAGTATGCCGAAGCACCTTCTTACCCCGAAAAGTTTGGAGCCAGAATATTCAAAATCAGCAGGGACGAACAAGGGAACCGCCTTACCTATATGAAGATTACCGGCGGAATACTTAAGGTAAGAGATACTTTGAAAAACGGTGCTTGGGAAGAAAAGGTTAATCAGATCCGAATCTATTCAGGACAGAAATTTGAAGCTGTAAATGAGATAGAGGCAGGTTCTGTATGTGCAGTAACAGGACTTAGTCAAACTAAACCGGGAGAAGGTTTTGGGATAGAGGAAGCTTCAAATATACCTATACTTGAGCCTGTATTGACTTATCGAATTATACTTCCAGAAGGCTGTGACCCAAGAGTAATGATACCTAAGCTGCGCCTCTTGGAGGAGGAAGATCCTGAGCTTCATATTGTCTGGGATGAGCAGCTTAAGGAAATCAAGGTGCAGATTATGGGCGAGGTGCAAACCGAAATTCTGCAAAGTCTTATACAAAGCCGCTTTGGTATAGAGGTATCATTTGATTCAGGTAAGATTGTTTATAAAGAGACTATTGCAAATGTGGTAGAAGGAGTAGGACACTTTGAACCCTTGCGGCATTATGCTGAGGTTCACTTGTTAATGGAACCGGATGAGCGTGGAAGCGGTCTACAGTTTGGGGTAGAATGCAGTGAGGATTTGCTGGGTAAAAGCTGGCAAAGACTTATTTTATCCCATCTGGAAGAAAAGGTTCATAAAGGGGTTCTTACAGGGTCGGCAATTACAGACATGAAAATTACTTTAGTCTCAGGCAAAGCACATAATAAACATACACAAGGCGGTGACTTTAGAGAGGCTACCTATCGTGCAGTACGTCAGGGTTTAATGGAAGCGGAGTCTATATTATTAGAACCGTATTATGCCTTTCATCTTGAGCTGCCTGAAAAAATGGTAGGCCGTGCTATGACGGACGTTGAGAAAATGCATGGGACTTGCCAAATTTCACATATAGAAGGTGAAATAGCAGTTCTTACAGGGACAGCTCCTGTTGCTGCCATGAGAAACTATCAAAAGGATGTGACTGCCTATACTAGGGGTCAGGGCAGGCTCTTTTGCAGTCTAAAGGGGTATGAACCCTGTCATAATACTGAAGAAATCATAAAAATGATAGGCTATGACTCTGAAAGGGACTTGGGAAATCCAGCAGAATCTGTCTTTTGTGCAAATGGCACAAGCTTTTTGGTTAGTTGGGATGAAGTAAAAAACCATATGCATATTGAAAGCTGCTTTCAGAAAAAGAATAGCTTATTGGAAGAAGCATCTGTAAATCAAGCTTCGTATTCAGAGGACAAATGGATTGACCCAGAGGAAATTGATAAGATCCTTGAGCGAACCTATTATGCAAATCAAGGAAAAAAATCTGTTTGGCAAAAACGAAGAACAGCTCCCGAAAGTTATTATAAATCGGCTGCCTATACAAACGAACCAAAAGAAGCTAAGGAAGAATATCTTCTTGTAGATGGCTATAATATTATCTATGCATGGTCTGAGCTTAAAACCCTTGCTGATGGAAATATGGACGGTGCAAGAATGAAATTGCTTGATTCACTAAGTAATTATCAGGCTATTCGCAAATGTCATATTATTGTGGTGTTTGATGCTTATCGTGTTGAGGGGCATCTTGAAGAAGTAATCGACTACTATAATATCCATGTGGTATATACCAAAGAAGCACAAACAGCGGATCAGTATATTGAAAAATTTGCCCGTGACAATCAGAAAAAATATAATATAGTGGTTGCAACCTCAGACGGTTTGCAGCAGATTATTATCAGGGGCGCAGGCTGTTCCTTATTATCCGCCAGAGAGCTTAAGGAAGAAATTGAAAGAGCTAATGAAATGGTTGTCCAAGCTTATCAAGCAAAACAAACAGTAAATATTAATTGTCTAAAGGATACATTAACTGTTGAAACCAAACAACAGATGGATGAACTTTTTGGAGAAAAAAAGCGATAGCAAATTTATGCAGAATGGAAAAGCAGCAGGAGATATCAAAAATCGAAAGCATTTTTAAGGATGTCTCTTGTCTGCCTTTATAGCATAACTAGCAATACCTAAAATTATTTCAGAACAATCTTTTGAGGAAATGCTGTTTTGCGTGATATATTCCACATCTTATCAATGTAGGCAGTTGTGTATTCTTGTTCCAAGTAATGATATATATATGCCGCTTTATCCGTTAAATAATATATACCATCCTTTCTAGTAAGTAAGCCAAGCTTTTCTGCAATAAAAAATTCAAATCTGTAAATTTTCTTTAGTGGTCTACCTATTATTTTCATAAAATTTGCTTCATTTATTTGAAGTCCATATGCACTCCAGAAAAGATAATAAACCGCTCGCTGTCTTACTGTAAAATCAAGGGTCAGGGATGTAGGTAAGCTGCTTTTAGAAACACGGTTAATGTACTCATTTATAGAAAATGTATTTATTTTGAATACATCCTTTAAAAGTGTTGTTGCAGAAACTCCAAAGCCTAAAAAAGTATCCCGTGTAACAGATGAATATTTTGCTGTATCTTTTTTTGAAAACGTCCAAACAGAAGTACGCTGTGCTCCTAATTCGAGGCATTTTTCATTTAAAGCAGCCAGCATTTCTTTTTTCTGTTTATGAGATAATGGCTTATATTCATTGTTTGCAAATGTGAAATCTATGAAAGGATATGTTGAAATTTGAGTTGCACCGCACCTAAAGGCTGTATCTATATCATTTCTAAGTATTTCCTGGTTTTGCCCCGGTATTCCGAATATTAAATCTACATCCACTACTGAAAAATTGTGCTTTTTTATTAATAAAAGCTTCTCTTCAAATCCTGCATATTCTCTTCCGATTTTTCTCAAGCACTCTTTATTAAATGATTGTATCCCAACACTTAACATTGTAATACCTATATTTTTAAGACGACTCAGCGTTTCATCGTTTATATCATCAGGATGAAGCTCAACACCTATTCCATCTCTAATATCAAAAAAGCTATTAAGCTTTTCTATAATCTCAGAAAGCTGCTCAATCATTAAGCTGGGTGTTCCACCCCCAAAATAAAGGCTGGTTACTGATTTTTTCTTATTGGTATCTTTACAAACCAACTCAATTTCTTTTAGCAGAGCAGCTTTATATTTTAAAGCTAATGCTTTATTATATTCCTCTTTACAATAAGGACAAAAGCTGCATATAGACCTACAGAAAGGAATATGCACATACAGCCCTAAACTGTCCAAGTCCTCAAACTCCAGTGCTTCTTTATGCTTCCCATTAAAAACAAATGGTTTCAGCGACCTTGTTAAAATTATTCTTAATAATGATGTTAACAACATTTATATCCCCTTATACATACTTTAGATAGGTTTTCAGCATATCTAATATTACTTTAATATTTCCGTCAAATACCATAGCGTACTCTGCTGCAAAAAAGTAGCCGCAACTTTCACATAGCCCTTCTACCTCTACACACCTGCCGCATATAAACTGCTTGCCATTTTCCATAACCACACATTGATAGCAGGGTGTTTTAAAGCTGTTGTTTACTATATACCTAAAAGCACTTTTAAGATTGAAAATAGGATAGCCCTTTTTGATTAACTGTTCAATGCGGTTACAGCAGCTTTGTTTTTCCTCTTGGCTTAAGCATAAGCTTTCAGTGTCAGGGTATGGTGTATGAAAATTAAAAGAAACAGCTCGTACATTTTTTTGCTCTTTTGCAACTTCGCATACCTCTTCAATATCCTTTATATTAATTTTGTTTATAGCCATATATAAGCAAATATTATCAAAAGCTGCATTACTAATGTTATCCAATATCTTATCATAGGTATTTCCTCTAATATCATTGTGATTTTTTCTTGTACCATCTAAGCTTAAAAGTATTAAGTCTGCTTCAGGCAAATCAAGCTTAAATGTTCCGTTTGTTACAATGTTTACAATTAAAAATCCCATACTTTTAGCCTCTATAACTAAATCTCTAAGATTTTTACCCTTATCCTCCCATAGGAAGGTTTCTCCCCCGCAGAAAAATAAGATTCTTATTCCTTGTTGGTATAGTAAAAGCATCTCTTTTTTAATATTTTCATAGGGATATATTACACAGCTCACATTATTAACAGCACAATGCTTACATGTTAAATTACATTTATCTGTAAGTATAATTGTACCAAGAATGGGTTTCTTCCTCTTGAATAAAATAGTACTTATACCAAACATAGCAAATTTGACAAATGAGCTTGCTTTTATACCGACTCCCCCTTTCTATGTTCTGTATACAATATACATTAAAACGACACACAAGCTAATCAAGTGGTGATCAGCTTTGCTTTCATAATAAATGGTAATTATAATAAGCTATAAATCATATTTAATCCCATTATTACGCAGCCAGTTCTTTCTGTCTTCATAGTCGGGAAGCACCCTTTTCAATAACAGCCAGAACTCCTTTGAGTGATTCATATAAGCTAGGTGGCACATCTCATGCACCACAATATAGTCAAGCACTGGGGAGGGTGCCATTATGCACTTCCAGTTAAATAGAAGCTCCTTTTTGGAGGTACAGCTTCCCCAGCGTTTTTGCTGATCTTTTATGCTAATCTTAGCTGGTTTTATATCAAAATAAGACTGGTAGTACTTCACTCTTTCTCTGATTTTTTCCTCTGCCTTATCCTTGTACCAGTTTTCCAAAGCTCGTCTTACTATTTCCTCATCCTTTGAATAGGTATAAACATAAAACCTGCCTCTGATTAGCTTTGCCTCGGGCAGTGATACTTTGTCGTCCTGAACTATCTGCAAGCTGTAGTTTCTGCCCATGTATATAAAGGCTTCTCCATTGACATACTGCCTTACTCTTTTTCTATACTCCATTTCCCTTATCTCAAAAAGCTTTTGTACTATCCATTTTGATTTGGTTTTGACTGTCTCAAGTATTTTATCCTCAGTTGTTCCCTCCGGTGCTATAACTGTTATGGTTTTTGGAGCTTCTACTTCGATTGTTAGTGTTTTTCGTTTCTTGAATATTGTTGTAAATTCTATTGTCTGCGTTCCATAATCATATGATAGCTTCATTTAACTACTCCATATCTTCATAGTGAATCTTAGCCAGATCAATCAGCGGAACAGTAAGCTGTGCAATAGCATCATACTCCAGCTCATTATAGTACCTTGACATCAGCATATTATAAACGGCGGTTTCCATTTCTGATATTCTGGTGGGATTGTTCCTAAACCCCTTTACTCTGGTGTTTAGAATAACCTCCTCAATAGCCAAAGTGATATTTCTTATGACATCCTCTTGGCTGGAATCGAAATAATATACTGCTTCCTCTGCCGCCCTTTCTTTTTTCAGAGCTTTTTGTATTGTTTCAAATATGGCAAGCTGCCTTTTATCCTTTAAGTTATGCTGTTTAACCAGATTTTCCTCACTGTGGTTCATTTCTCTCTCAACAAACTGCTCAAGCTGTCTTCTTCTTTCCTCCCAGTTCATATTTGTTTCCTCTAGTATCCTCATTAGTCTTTCCAGCAGGGAGGTATAATGTACTGGATTATTACTCATCCTTACACTTATTGCATGTTTGATAGCATGCTCCATAGTAGAAGCAATAGCTTCATCTGAACCGTGATTTATCTTGGCTTTAAAGTCTTTGTCAAATAGTGTGATCGGCTCTATCCACTGATAAACTCCCTGTGATTTCAGATGTGCCGAAATAAGCTCTCTGGCTTTTTCTCCGCAGTCGCTTATGTCAATGGCATTCTCAGGCTCAAACCTTGCCTTTGCTCCAGCACGGATATATGACATCCATTTTAAATCGTTTAAATCCTCCTGCCTTGCATGTGATGGCATCAGAGCATTTACCGCAACTGCAAACCTTTTATATGCCATATCAAACTCCGCCCTTTTGTTTTCAGGCTTCAGTACATTCATAAGCTCATCCAGATCGCTTTTGTTTACACCTGCAAAGATTCTCATTACTGCTTCCTTGTAGTCCAGCATCTTTTTGAATAGGGAGTCAATATTCTCCATTGGTTCGCCAACATCTTCTTTGTCAAATATTCTTAGTGCTTCATCCAAATGTCTGGTTATACCAAAATAGTCTACAACTCTGCCGTAGCTTTTTGTTCTCTGGTGCTTTATTTCGTTTCCATGCTCGTCAATGGCTTTGTATTCCTTGTCATAGGTTCTGTTTACTCTTGCTATTGCCTGTAATAGAGTATGCTCCTTTAGTGGTCTGTCCAGATACATTACATCCTCTATTTGTGCATCAAAGCCTGTCAGCAGCATGTCCTTAACTATGATTATGCACAGCCTGTCCTTTTCTATTTCCTTTTTAAACCTGCTTATTATTTGATCCTGCTCTGCTTTTGATGTTCTGTGTTTTACCAGATATGGCTCTTCGTTGTTTTCACAGGAGTATATGATCCTTATTTCTATAGCATTATCTCCAAAGATTTCCGGCATATGCTTTTGCAGTGCATCATAGTACTTTACACATGCAAGTCTTGAAACAGTAACAAGCTGTGCCTTAAAGCCAAGCTTATGACTGTTGTCTCTATAGTGAAGCAGCATATCTCTGGCAATATCGTTGATTCTGTCGTCGGCCTCAGATAGTGAAAGCCTGTTGAAATATTTCTTTTTTATGGCTTCCTTTTCATCCTCGTTCTTGTCCTTAAAGTACTCGTTAAAATCCTCATCCAGCTTGTCTTGAATAATATGAAGGTCTTGTCGTCTGCCCTCGTATACAATAGCTACCGTATTGCCGTCCTCAACTGCCTGTGAAATTGTATAGCTGTCGATTAAAGCTCCGAAGGTTCTATAGGTTGACTTGTCATCCTTCTCAATAGGTGTACCCGTAAAGCCTATAAAAGCGGCATTGGGCAGTGCCTTTCTCATGTTCATGGAGAGATTGGAGTACTGGCTTCTGTGAGCCTCGTCAGTAAATACAATAACCTTTGATTTATTTGTAAGCACCTCTATTTCCTTGTCAAAAAACAGTGCCGAAGCTTGTGTTCCGTCCTCCAGAATAGGATTTTCGTCTGCTTTGCACTGAAATTTTTGTATGGTGGTGCAGATTATTTTGGCTTGTGCCATAGACAGCAGGGTTTTCATTTCCTGTACTGTTTCAGCTCTAGTAAGCAGCTTATCCAGATTAGACTCCGCCAGAGTGTATTCAGCAGGAAATACCCTTGAAAAGGTATTATAAATCTGCTTATCCAGATCAATCCTGTCTGTAACAACTACAAGCATGGTATCTTGAAGCTCTTTTGTTCTTCTGATCATTCTTGCCAGCATTACCATACTGAGAGACTTGCCTGATCCTTGGGTATGCCAGATAACGCCTCCCTTTTCTAAGGGGGTTTTGCCCTTTTCGATTCTTTTTAAGGCTTTCATGCAGGCTCTGAACTGCTGATATCTTGCCAGCTTTTTTATCCTTACGTCGCTTTCAGTTTCAAAGATGATAAAGAACTGCATGATTTTCAGCAGATTGCTTTTTTCAAGCATTCCTTGCAAAAACAGGTTTTGTTGATTGTTTTCTATGTCTTCCATATCCTCTTTTTTGAAGGGATAGGGGTCTTTCCACTCTAGGTAGTAGTCATAGCTGCTGCTAATAGTACCTGCATATGCATGGTATTTATTGATAATGCCTGTAAAAAAGTTTGTATGAAAAAGTCTCTCTGCTCCCTCTGATACAGAGCCGTCTCTGATGTCCATATATCTTCTCAACTGGTTGTAGGCATCCTTTTTGCCAGCCTTAGTATTTTCTGCATTTTCTTTGAAGGGTGACTTGGCTTCTATTACTACTACAGGTATTCCATTGATAAATATTACAATATCCGGCACTATGGTTTTGTTGATGCCCTGTACCTCGTATTGTCTGGCAGCTAAAAAATCATTATTGCTGATATCGTCAAAGTCTATAAACCTTACTGTATGGTTTTTCTTTTGTCCCTTTACTTCCTGCTGTACTGTAAATTCCAAGTCTACTAATGCTTTATGTATCTTCTCATTTATTTCCAATAGAGAAGTACCAAGAGACTGACTGTTTAAAAGGAATCTAACTGTTGTGCTTAGGGACTGCTCGTTCATCCAAGGGTTTAGGCGTTTGAGTGCAGTTCTTAGTCTGTTTACAAGGACTGCATCACGAAAGGACTCCCTTTCGCCATAGGCGGGAGTCAGCTTTGTGCCATCTATATAGTCATAGCCTAAGGTGTTTACTAAATAATCTATAGCTGGTTTTTCTACAAGGGTATATTCATTGCCTAGATAGTCTGTCATTGTAGGCATCCCCCCTTCTTATCTGTATATTATTGGTTTACTCTGATTTTTCCTGTTAGGAGTTGTTCCATTAGTGCTTTTTTTAGTTGGGTGTAGTCTTCTCGTTGTTTTTGGTAGAGGTTAATTTTGTTGTCTAGCTCGGATAGTATTGAGGCTATTTGTTGTTGTTCTTGTAGTGGTGGAATTGGTAGTTTAAGTTTAGAAAACACTGTTTTATTTATAATTGGCACTGCCTGAGTTGAAATATAAGAAGTATACTTCACAAAATAAAAATCAAGTGCATAGTAAACATATTCGTTATACGCATTTTCATTACATATCATTGAATTTATTTGTTGATTAGTGCTTCCTATATCACTCAAAATACCTAATTTCCCGATAGTTGAACCAATGCAAGTAACTAATATAGTTCCTATAGGTAGTTGTCTTGATTTTGAAAATCCTTCCTCACTAAGCATTTTAGTAGTTACATTAATATATTTTGTTTTACCTAAGTCAGCAGGAGAAGCCCATATATACTCATTTCCATAATTCTCTTTGTCTGATGTTTTGGGTGTGCTACCAGTAACTATTTCACTTATTTCACTCAACTCCTTAACTTCCCACTCCTTAGGTATCCTTCCAACCTCAGTATCTTTAAACTCCGTATACCCAATGCCTTCTGTTAAAAATTTTTTTATCATGCCTTTTTTTAGAAGTTGGTAGTCCTCAATGGTCTTGTCCAGTTTTTCAATGTGGTCGTCTGTTGTTGCGAGAATCTCTGCTATGCGTTGTTGTTCTTGGAGCGGAGGTTTTGATAATAATATGCTTCTAACTTGCTGAAAATTCAATCCTTCTCTACTCGATCCACCATTAAAAGAATCTATTTGTTTTCGACTTAACTTTGAATTTAAAAATTGACTTAGAAAAAATGGTGAATAAGTATCATCAACCCTAATTATGCAAACATGTTGATTAACATTACCCTTACCAAAACCAACAGGAACAATAGCGCACCTGCCAATTGAAGCACCAGTGATGTTTAGTAAGACATCTTTTTCTTTTAAAATAGTCCTTCTCATTTTGCTGTTAATTTCATCTGTAATATATACTACATCGTCTAACTTTAGTGCATTCGGATGTACATTCTGACTTCTGATAAAGGGTACTCCAGCGGAAGTGTAAACATTCTGACCACCTTTGGGAGTTATTCCACTTCCTACAAATGTAGCAATATCGTTCACTTTTGCAACCTCCCAATCCATAGGAATAACCCCAATCTCCGTCTCCTTATAACCTTCTCTAATCTTAGTCATACTCATTCCCCCTATATCCTCTCAAATCCAAGCTGTTGCAGGAATGAGTTTATCTTTTCCTTGGACTCTGCAAGCTCCTGTTCTCTTTGTGAAAGCCTGCTGATTACCTCCGCTATATCTATTTCCTCTTCCTCTTGGGAGGTATCTACATATCTGGTTATATTCAGGTTATAGTCATTTTTCCTTATATCTTCAAGGGTAGCCACCTTGGCAAATTTGTCTTCGTCTGCAAAGGTTTCATATGCTTTTACAATATGCTCTATGTCCTCGGGTCTAAGCTTATTCTTGTTGCCGTCCTTTATAAAGCCTTGGGAGGCTTCTATAAATAAGACTTTGCCCTTTTTGTCTTGTGATTTATTTTTATTTAATATTATGACTGCCGCTGGTATAGATGCCCCATAAAACAAATTCTGAGGAAAACCTATAACTGCTTCAAACATATCATCCTCCAGCATCCCCTGTCTTATCTTTCCTTCCTCTCCGCCTCTGAAAAGTATTCCGTGAGGTACAACGCTTGCCATGATGCCCTTGGAGTTTAATGATGCAAGCATATGCTGAACAAATCCCAAGTCTCCATAAGAAGCTGGTGCTACACCGTAGTTGAATCTATTGTAGTCATTCTTTTCGGCGGCTTCCCTGCCCCAGTTTTTTAGTGAGAAGGGAGGGTTTGAAAGCACCATATCAAAGGTCTTTAGTATTGAACCATCTGTATTTTTAGGCTCTCTTATGGTGTCGCCCTTCCAGATAGTTGAGCCGGATACATCATGCAGCAGCATATTAAGCTTTGCAATTGCCCAGGTTGTAAGATTTATTTCTTGTCCGTAAATCTGTAAATTTCTATGGTTTTGATTTTTGGCTTTTACATATTCTATCGTGCTGATTAAAAAGCCGCCAGAGCCAGCGCAGGGGTCATATATGCTCATTCCCTCTTGTGGCTTTAGAAGCTTTACCATGACTTCCTTTATTTCCTTGGGTGTGTAGAATTCTCCGCCCTTGGCTCCGCCATCGTCTGCAAACTTCTTAATAAGATACATGTATGCATCTCCAAGTATATCGGGACTTTCCAGCCCTTCGTTGGAAAGATTCATTGCATCAAAGATTTGCAGCAGTTGGTTAAGCTTGCCGTCAGGGACTCTTTCCTTATCGTTATAGTTGGCTGTGCTGAGCACCCCTACCAGCTCGGCATTTTTGGGCTCGTCCTCTATGGCTTTAAAGGCTTTGTCAAGCTCTGCGCCTATGTTTAGGTTCAGATCCTTAAAGTTCTGCCATCTGGCTTGCTTGGGAATAAAGAAGGTTCTGTAAGCCTTGGCATCCTCCAATATTCTATCAAGTGCTTCTGCTGGATGCTTTGAAAACTGCTTTTTCTTTTCTTCTCTTTCTGCGTCAAACTGGTCGTTGATTCTTTTGAGAAATAACATTCCAAATATGTATTCCATGTACTGTGTTGAGTTGAGAGTACCTCTCAGGATGTCGGCACAGTCCCACAGCTTTTTTTCCAGTGTCACTAGGTTTAACTTCTGCATGTAATTGCCCCCTATTTTGTTATGTATGCTTTATGTTATTTGTACTGCATTTGTACTACATATTTAGGATATCACCGCTAGTACGTTTTTACAATACTATGAGTATTCTTGTTTTCTTAAGCTGTATATTGTATCCATAAAAATCGGTATATATAAAAAACAATCCCATCTATGAGACATTTCTCGTAGATGGGACTTATATTTATCAAGCACCTTTTATAAGCTTAATTTCCAGCTCCTGCTTTCCTACCTTTGAATCAATGGAATCTACCTTTTCTTCTAGGGATTCAAGCTTTTCATATACAACTTTGTATCCGTCAAGGGCTGCGTCTACTTTTGCTGTTAAGTTATTTTCCAATCGAATTACATCTTTTTTAACTCCGCTTACTTCAGTTTCTAAAGAGTCCATTCTTTTATCCATTGAGTCGAATCTTTTATCCATTGAGTCAAATTTCTGATCTATTCCGTCGAACTTCTGATCTACTCCCTCAAATCTCTGATTTACTTCCTTTCTAAAGGAAGTAAATTCCACATACAATTTTTCCATTAATTCAAATATTTTTTCTTCCATATTTATGTCCATGCCCTGTATTCTGCACAAAACGTAATGTAAGAAATTGCATGGACTCGGCACCCCTTTCACATATATTTCTAATTTCTTTCAGCCTCGCACTCCCCTTGTATAAAAGTTACTTGATTTCGCCTTCCTTATGATATTATACCATGTTTCTTAATAATATACAGGTATAAGTTTTAAAAAGCAGTTATATTATTCAATGTGGTTAACTGTTTTAATAATGGTTTGTTCAATCTTCATTGAGTTACCTGTTATATCATAAATAGAAGCTTTATCATAAGGGGTTATTTGAATGGTTTCTATTTCATCAGCTTTTCCGCTGATTTTTAAGAACACTCTGATTATGGTTTCTCCTCCTGCAAGAGCGGAAGCGGAGCTTTCTTTACTGCTGTTATTTTGCTTTATTGAGCTTATTTTTACACCTGCTGTAGAATCAGCTTTGTTTTTGGTAACTTTAATTGCCAGCTTATCTGCTGTAAGTTCCGTAGTACCGTCATTCATTCCATATACACCTTCATCAAATACTATATCAATATATGTATTGTCAGCGGATAAATAAGCATGTGAAATAACAGGAGCAGTAGTATCATATTCTGTAATAATTGTGTTGTCAGCAGTTAGATTGTCATATAAAATCGTTGGATCTATTACTGCCGACAAATTCATATCTTCGATTTCGCAGTATAAATCTATGCCCGAATAAGAGCTTCCCCATGCTTCTACTTTATTGAGCAATCCAGCGATTGAAGAGAATCCGCCTATCGCATATATTTTGTCATTAACTGCCGTTACACCCAAATGATATCTTGTGGTTGGCATACTTAGTACTGTTTCCCATTGATCTATGGCTGGATTATACTTTTCTACTATATTTGTACTTCCACTGCTTAAGCTTCCTCCGATTATGTATACATTGTTATTTGCAACTGCTGTTCCAAAAGTATATCTTGCAGTTGGCATACTTGCTTTTGTTGTCCATTGGTCTGATACTGGGTCATATTCTTCCACTGTATTTATTCTGCCGTTTTCTGTATATCCTCCTACTGCATATATTCTATTATTTACTGCTGCCGCTCCCAAGCCATAACGTGGGGTTGGCATACTTGCTTTTGTTGTCCATGTATTTGTTTCTGGATCGTATTCTTCTACTATGTTTGTCCTGCCGTTAACTGTATACCCTCCTATTGCATATATTTTATTATTTACTATTGCCAGTCCCAAATAATGCCTTGGGGTTGGCATGTCTGCTTTTGTTGTCCATTGGTCTGTTTCTGGATCATATTCTTCTACTTTATTGGTTATACCATATGCGGTATATCCTCCTATTGCGTATATTTTGTTATTTACTGCCGCTGCCCCTAGAAAACGTCTTGCAGTTGGCATATTTGCTTTAGTTGTCCACTCATTTGTGAGGGAGTTATATTCCTCTGTTACATTTGTATATGTAGTATTTGTAAATCCTCCAATGCTGTATATCCTATTGTTTACTTGTACTACTGCCATACCATATCTTGCAGTTGGCATATTTGCCTTTGTTGACCATATACCAAGATCCGGCTCTTCTAATGTAGCCGCTGTGCCGATCTCATACCAATCAGTAATGTAGCCATAGCTATCCTTTGCCTTAACCTTTAGTGTATATGCGGTTGCAGCGTCAAGGTCTGTTATTGTATCACTCAGATTGCTTGTCCACTGATTTTGTTTGATCAGATTACTGCTTTTATCAAAAGCCGCCAGCATATAGCATGTTTCCCCTGTTGAGCCGCTGTCCCATGATGCTTGGATACTATTCTTAGATATTGTGTCTATTTGAGCTGATTTTATTTCTACAGTGCTTAGTACAATCTGGGTTTGTACTGGAGTTGCAGTGTATAAAATTTGTCGTTCATTACCTAATAAGCCAAATGAATTTCGCCCCCAGCTCCAAACTGTTCCATCATTTTTTACTGCATAGCTGGTATTTCCAGTTTGAAAAAAAGACTTTACATTGTCCATATTTGATATCTTGACTGGAGTACTTTTATTGTCTAAAGTGCCATCTCCTAATTGACCAAACTGGTTAAATCCCCATGTCCATACTGTTCCATCACTTTTTAGTGCCAAGTTATGACCCACACCTATGAGAATATCTATGATATTGGTTAGTCCAACTACTTGGACTGGACTTGGCTTATCTACTGTTGTTCCATCGCCTAGCTGACAAGCATGATTTGCACCCCATGAATATACATTGCCGTTTGCTGCTAGTGCTGTTGCATAATCAACATATGCATCCAGCTTTATTATTGGGCTGGCAATTGTTATATTTGCTGGATTAGGTTGATTATTAGTATTGCCTATGCCTAGCTGCCCAAAACTATTGTATCCATATGAATATACTGAGCCATTTGTTTTTATTTCATAGCTTGAACTATAGCCAGAATGTATTTTACTGGTACTTATGCTATTGGTCGTATACACTGGTACCAATGCATCAACTCCTTGATTATTATTGCCTAGCTGTCCGCCGCTGTTGTTTCCCCAGTTCAACACTTTTCCTTCACTATTTAATGCCATACTATTATTATATCCGCTTGCAATATCTACAATGTTGTTTAACCCGAATACCTTTACAGGTACATTGCTGTTTACTGTGGTATTATTACCTAGCTGTCCATAATAATTTTGACCCCATGCCCATACTGTACCGTCACTTTTTAGTGCAAGACAGTGTTCCCCTTTAATTAATATTTTTGTAACGCCTTCTAATCCTGATACTTGTACAGGTATATTACTGTTTGTATTAGTGTTATTACCTAGCTGTCCATAACCATTATATCCCCATGCCCATACTGTTCCGTCACTTTTTAAGGCTAAAGTAGTATGGTAGTTGCAGCTTATGTCAATTACATTACTTAGACCTGTTACAAGTGTCGGCGTATCTTTTTTTTCCACATTTGTTCCTATACCAAGCTGTCCATATTTGTTACTGCCCCAAGACCATACTGTTCCATCATCTTTTAAAGCTACTGCATGATTTCCAAAACCGTCTATCTTGCTAACGTTTTCTAATCCTGGTATTATCATAGGCTTGCTTCTATAAAATACTGAGCCGTCACCAAGCTGTCCGTATATATTACGACCCCATCCATATAATCTTCCGTCGTTTTTTATTACTAATACATAATTTGCATTACATGCGATTACAGACACTTCACTAATTCCATTTATCTGCTGGGGTTCAGCTCTATTTGCAAAAGTACCATCTCCAAGCTGACCAAAAGCATTATACCCCCATGTCCATACTGTTCCGTCAGCTTTTTTAGCTATACTAAAGCTTCCTGTACTCTTTATTTCTGATACGTTAGTTAATCCTGTTACTTGCTTTGGACTATTTATATTACTTGTAGTTCCATCCCCTAGCTGACCATAAATATTATATCCCCAGCTCCATACTGTACCATCAGTATTTAATGCCATAAAACCATAATTATTATTACTTACTATGGCATCAATATCAGTAAGATTATTAACCTTTTGGGGTACTTTCTTATTGATATTATTCCCAATGCCTAACTGCCCATAGCAATTATCGCCCCAGCTCCACACTGTTCCATCAGCTTTTAGTGCCAAGCTGCTGCCATAACCGCAGGCAATATCTTTAACATTTGTTAAATCCAAAACCTTGACAGGTATGGTTGTATCTGTTTCATAGCCATTTCCAAGCTGTCCGCAATTATTTCTACCCCAAGCATAGACATCACCATTATTCTTTAAAGCCATACTATGATCATCATTTGTTATAACTTTCTTAACATCAGTTAATGAAGCTACCTTCACTGGTATATTTTTGTTTGCATTTGTTCCATCTCCTAGCTGTCCATTAATATTATATCCCCACATCCATGCAGTACCATCCTTTGCTATAGCTATACTGCTATAGTAGCCTGCCGATATTGATTTTACATTGCTTAGTACCTGCACTGGTGTACGTCTGTTTATATTAGTTCCATCTCCTAACTGTCCATAGCCATTATCTCCCCAAGTCCATACTGTTCCATCAGCTTTAAGTGCTATGCAATGAAAATTGCTGCTATCTATGTCTATTACATTATTCAGTCCAACTACTTGCAGAGGTATACCATTATAAGCACTTGTTCCATTTCCCAGCCGTCCAAAAGCATCGTTTCCCCAAGCCCATACAGTTCCGTCATCCTTTAACAGTAAAGCATGTTCAAAAGCTGCCACCAATTTTTTTGTAACAGTTTGAGCAGAAACAGTATTGAAGCCTGTATTTAATATCAGGCTGAACATAAAAATAAACGTCAAAAGCTTTGATAAGATCTGTTTAAATTTCTTCATTTGATTTCCTCCTTTATTGCTTTTGTATGACTCACCCTTATTTACCATATTTTATATTGTATTCTACATATTGTAATATGTCCATGTTTTTATATTTATGTTCATCCAGCACTGTCACTGTATCACAAAAAATAAAAAATCTTTGTTCTAGTGAATATAATTCATCAGAACAAAGATTAATCTTACGAATTGGTGGGCAGTACTGGGATCGAACCAGCGACCTCTTGCATGTCAAGCAAGCACTCTAACCAAAACTGAGCTAACCGCCCGCTATTAAATTTTTATGAGATGTAGAAACACTTAGCGTGTTCTAACCATCTGAGCTAACCACCCTTATTAAATTATGCATTGATATTATAACACCAAATATAATCTTTCACAAGGATTTTTTACAATTTATTTTTTACAATTTCTGTAGCCCTTTTATAGGCTTCCTTTGTATCTATATCCATACCTGATATATCATCCTCAATCTCTATAAAAGCCGCTTCTCCAATATTACTTTTTATTATCGTCCTGCCGCCTACATCTCCCTCAAGCTGATAAAAATTTTCTTTCCATTTGGAAGAAAAAATAGTCGGCATACCATTATTACCGCCATATGTTGGAACTATTATGCTCTTTTGACTTTTTTTATATTCACATATAAGCCTTTTTATAACTTTTTCATTGATAAAAGGCTGATCTCCCATAAAAAACATATAAGCATTGGTATTATCTTTTACTGCTTTTATACCTGCTTTGATAGAGCTGCTTAGCCCAAGCTGAGGCATGGGATTATATGAAAATATAATATTGTATTTGCTGACTGCATTTTTTACTGCTTCTTCATGATATACAAGTATTATCTCATCGAAACAGCCTGAGTCAGCAACCTCTTTTACTACCTTTTCAATTATTCTTAAGCCGTCTATATCCAGCAGAAGCTTTTGACTGCCCATTCTGGTAGAGCTTCCTGCCGCTAATATAATGCCGCTTATCATAATATCACTCTCCTGTGTCAAGTATGGGGTCATAATGCTGCATCTGTGCTATTAATACTTTTAGATCCACTCTATCAGCAAGCAGCTTTTTGATGTCAACAGCATATTGCAATCTCTCTTTAGTATCTGCCTTATTTAATACAACATAGCGTTGTATATGCTTAGGTGTATTCTTAAAAAGTCCATCACTATGACAAATTAACTTTTCAATGTGGTGTATTGTTATGACCTCACCTATCTTACATTCTGCTGCTTTGCAGAACTCATGGAGTCTATGTACTGTCATTTCGTCAGCTTTTTTTCCTACAGCATCAAGTCCAATAATCCCCAATACCTTTGCAGCACATGCTGGAACTACAGGTTCAAACTCTGCTGGAGCCTTTATTGGTTTGCCTCTTGAGCCGTCACATTCTACCAATACATAGTCTATATTGTTTTTTTCAAACAGCTTGCATATTAGCTGTGGTTGGACTCCCTTAAGCTTGTTTTCTTCTATTACACTGCTTCCTATTATGTTTATCCCTGCATGTTCTATATTATCTATGAAGCTCAGTATTCTGCTTTCATGGCAGCTAACTAATATATTGTCATAAAGCTCTTTGTCTGGATAATATATCTTTGTTGTAGTGGTTACTACAACTTTTTTATTTAGGCTTCTTAGCTCCTTTGCTAAAGCAAACATAGTGCTGGTTTTTCCTCCTGCACCTACAATGCAAATGCAGTCTTTATTATTACCAATATCTATTGCAGAAAAAACATTCATGGCGTACCTCTGTTAAAATAAATTTTTAATATGCTATTATAATAATAGCATATTAAAAGTCTTAGTCAACGCAGTGCATTAACTAAGACTTTTTATATTTTACTCTTCTGTTACTTCTTCAACCTTGTCTTTTTTGATTTTGAACTTTTTAACTATTTCTGGAACCATTCCTACAAGCTTATCCAAGCCGCATTTATTGTTTACAGGAAGCATAGTTACTGAATCGCCCTTTATAACTAATACTGCATCGGGCTTTATTCTTGCTCCTACTCCTACTCCTGTTCCTGAGCCGCCGTTGCCCTTCTCATCATTGCCTGTTCCACCGCCGCCGCCGCAGCCAAATGATACTGTTATTATTGGGATTAGTGTTGTTTCTCCAACGACAATTGGCTCACCTACTACTGTTTCAGTGCTTAAAAATTTTTGAAGATGACTGAATAAAGTCTCCAAGCTTTCATTTACTGGTGTTTTGTTTTCCATTTTGTTTCCTCCTTAAATTTATATAATTTTTATTATGTTATTATTTTAGGTGACTAAGTTTTTGTTTACACCTAATAATACACTGTGTTTTTTGAAAAGGTTTCATTTTTTCATTATTTTTTAAATATTTTTTTCCTTATATCCTTTTTCAGGAAAGTTCTCAAGGTTTGAAATAAAAGACGGCCAGCTACTACTCTGCCCTCTGCCTTAAAGTCTATTTCTAGTACCTCATCGGTAAAGTCGGGATAAAGGTCTATTTTGGCATTTGGTACTACAGCATTTACAACATTTACAGCCCCGCATACCATTCCGGTTAGTGCAGGATCTTCAAAGCCGTAAGTACCTTTAAGATGCATATATTTGGGTTTTAATATTTTTAGGATTCTTTTAGCGTAAGCTAAAAACTCTTTTAATAAACCTGTATCAAAAAAATCTCCCAAATTTTTAGCTTCCTTTTTTTCTTTTTTACTTTCATTTTTTGGCTTATCTTCTTTATTAACTTTTTTATCCTTAAATTGATTTTCCATTTTATCAAGGTTTAGCTTTAGAATTCTAAGATTAGCCAGGTATAATCCCATTTCAAGCTTATCTTCGTTGTAGCTGCCTTTTACATTGAAAATTTTCCAAGGCCAGCCAAATCTATAATTAGCTGCAACTCCCCCTGCAAATAGTACTTCTCCTGAATATGTAACAGGCAATAATAAAATAAGTAAAACAAACGAAATAAATGCAAGAAATAAATAAAGAAGCAGCTTAAGTATGAAAACTACTACAAACATTTAAGCACCCCCCTTATATTAAATCAGCAAAGACTTTTTCTATTTTATTCTTAAAAAATGTCTTTGTATTCTTGCCTATAAATTCTGTTGATGCATTTATTCCCTTAGAAATCAGCCTTGTTCCCGGAATAAATTTAATATAATTCGAAAGACTTATGGCTATACCCTTACTTATTATTGCACCTTTGTACATTGCTGAACTAACGCCGCTTCGATTCTTCTTCTCCTCATCACACTGTTTCATTACCTTCTCTGCCAGAAAATCAAGATCAAAGGGCAGATCTATATCATTACATACATTAAAAAGCTTTTGATCGGTAATAGTAAGCAGCTCTACTTCTCTTTTGCAGTCTGCACAGTATTTAATATGCTCCTTTAGAAATATTAATTCAAGAGGATCAATATCATTGTCTATATATCTCTGGATTATTTCCTGATCGAATTTACAGCTCATAATTCCTCCTCCTTCTTATAGATAACCAACTCTAAAACTATACTATACCTGCTAATTTATTTTTAAGGGCATTTCGTGCTCTATAAAGATCAGTTTTAACTGTTCCTAATGGCAGCTCCAGCATTTCGGCTATTTCATCATAGCTTAGCCCCTCATAATATCTTAGTATTATTACCATCCTATGCTTTGGGGACATTGTGTCGAGCTGCTGTTTAACAATACGCTCTAAATCCATGTTTTCTATATATTGTTCGATATCAGTATCTGCCGCAAGCTGTTCTTCTAAGGCTTGATACTCATCACTTCCGCCGCTGAGAGAGATGGTATTGTATTTAAGGCTTCTCTTGTGGTTTAAGCAGGTATTTACAGCAATTCTTCTTATCCAAGGGTGAAATGGCATATTTGTATCGAATTTATTTATGTTTTTAAATATTTTTATGTAAACTTCCTGCATAATGTCCAAGGAATCCTGTTCGTTCTGAACATAGCTGTAGCAAAGCTTGTATAAGTATCTCTCATACTGCTTAAACAGCTCCATGAATGCGTTTTTATCATTTTTTTTGCACTTTTTTATTACATTTATGTCCACATTCATAGCATCACCCCCGTACTTCACTATACTATACACAAAAAAAATTGAAAAAGTTTCATTTTCTTCTGCAATTTTTAACTATTAAAAAATTTTTTTAAGGTAACTATAATATTAGTGTCTTTTTTATGACACAATCTTTTAACCTGTTTGTATTCTGTTGCAATAATGTATTGTCGCAATGAATTGCAATAATGTATTGCCATAATCTATTTCATGAAAGGATGATTTTCGTGAGAATTAAGGAAATAATGACTACTGATGTAAGAACTGTAAAACCTAGTGATACAGTTATAAAAGCTGCAACTATTATGGATCAATTAGATGTTGGTTGTATTCCTGTAGTTGAAAACGATAATGTTGTTGGCATAGTTACAGATAGAGATATAGTTCTAAGGAATGTTGCCAAAGGCCAAGATCCAAATCAGCGTATATCTTCTGTTATGACTACTAAGGTAACTTCAGTATCACCAGATATGGATGTACACGAGGTTGCTGATTTGATGGCAGAGCATCAAATCAGAAGATTACCAGTGATAGAAAACAACAAGCTTGTAGGAATAATTGCTATAGGTGATATTGCAGTAGAAGCGATATTTGAAGATGAAGCTGGAGAAGCACTGCATCAAATATCCTTTGGAGTAAGACATTAGGCTTTATAATTCTTAATCTCCGGGCAACCGGAGATTTTTGATATTTTTCGTTAATTATCCACTAACTATACATTTTATCATTATGTAGCATATTTATAAAGAGTATTTGTTTATGTAATTAATTTTAATTGCTTATACATATTTTATTTGCCTCACACAATTTTTACATAGTTTAAATGTCTAAACGTTAAGGAGTTGTTTAATTTGCTTATATCATTTGTAAGGACAATAATACTATATTCTATTTTGATTATTATTATGAGATTAATGGGTAAACGGCAAATTGGAGAGCTTCAACCTGCCGAGCTGGTCTTTGCTCTGGTGGTAGCAGATCTTGCTGCAATTCCCATGGAAAATGTCGATAAGCCTCTGCTTAGTGGTATAATTCCTATAATTACGCTGTTTATTGCAGAAGAGCTTTTGTCATATATTGCTTTGAAAAGCGAAAAAGCAAGAGGCATAATTAGTGGAAAGCCAAGTATCTTGATTAAAAAAGGAAAAATTATAGAGGAAGAAATGCGAAAGCTTAGATATAATATAAATGATTTGCTTGAGCAGTTACGGCTTAATGGTATATCAAATGTTTCAGATGTAGAATTCGCAATTTTAGAAACCAGCGGACAGCTAAGCACTTTTCCAATTTTGTCCAAGCAACCAGTTACTATAGGAGACATGCAAATAAAAGCTCAGCCTGATGATCTGCCATATACAGTAATTATAGACGGACGAGTACATTCCTATAACTTAAGCTTAGTAGAATTAGATGAAGACTGGCTTATTAAGCAGCTTAACAATAACAATATAAAGTCTCCTAAGGATGTTTTTTTCGCCTTTGTTACATCTGATAAAAAGCTTCACTTTCAACTAAAAGCTGATAAATAGAGGGGGCTTAATATGAAACCAATATTAACTGTACTCATATTATTAACAGTCATAATAGCAGGAGGACTTATGACTCATAATCTTCTTCAAGCGGAATCAAGGCTTTTATCTGAAAAGCTGGATATGCTGTGTGTAAGTGTTGACAATGAGGATTGGGACAAAGCGGACGAATTATATAAAGGTATACTTGAAGCATGGAAAAAATCTAATAAAAAATACTCTATGCTGATAGATCATTTTGAAATTGACAATATTAACATAAATTTTGCTGAGCTAAAGGCTTTTATTTCGGTAAAAGACAAGAGCCCTGCAAAAGCAAAAATTTTAAGTCTAAAGGTTTTGATTCTTCATATGGCTGAAAAGGAAGCAATAAATTTGAAAAATATATTTTAACGTGAGTTCGATAAAATATATATACATAAGCTCTGCTGTTTAGATATTTATTATATATTTAAGGCAGGGCTTTTTGCTTGCGGTAATTTATTCATTATTGTAATATATAACAAATTAGACTAAAATTTAATTAATAGAAATATTTCGTAATATTATACTTTATGCTTTTATAAAATGAAAAGCTGGGTAGAGCAACTTTTCATGCAGGTTAGGGGGCTAAAAAATGCTTTTGAATGCTATTTGGATAATTATTATGAGGTTATATGAAAAAGCAATTGATTCTTTCGGTATTCTGACTGATAGATATGATTTATATGCGGCATTTGTGACTATAACTTCTGTTATATCACTCTTTCTTATTATATATGTGATTTTTAAAATGGAAAAGAATAGACTATTTTATGGTTTTCTTTTTCTGCTTGCAATGATATCTATATGGATATATTCTGATTTGCAAAAATATCTGGCTATTAGCAATGAGCAGATAATGTTTTGGATAAGAATCGAATATTTGGCAAGGCTATACACTGCTGTTGCTTGGTATGTTTTTGCTGAAGTGTATACTAAAAGAAATAACAAAATTAATACCAAATTTATTTTTGTTTTATTATTTACGGCTACCATACTTTTTACTTTATTTCCCCTTCAGGATTTTAATGTTAAGCAAGCAAGAACACTGCATGCAAATAATCTTCAAATGATAATAATTTATTTTTCTACAGTTTATGTGTCTGTTATCAGTTTAGTAAAGCTAAACAGATTTGCTCTAAAACAAAAAGGTGTTTATATAAAACAGGTTCAGTTAATAACAGCAGGGTTATTCTTCGTACTGCCTATTGATATAATAGCGTTTTTGGATATAGCGAAGCTGAGCTTTGATCCAATACCAGCAGGCTTTGTTATGCTTCAATTTTTTATATGGAAAGCCGTTACTAAGTATAAGCTTATGGAATTAGTTCCAATAGCCTTACGTGAGGTTTTTAATAATATGAGTGATGGTGTCATTGTTCTTAATGAGGATGGCAGTATCATTGATATGAATAACACAGCTAAAAAATGGATAGGAAGCTACTATAATGCTAGAATCGATATCAATATTTTTGATATTATTATCAATTTGTCATCAAAAATAGATAATCCTTACATTCTTTTGGAACAGGTTAAAGAGGCTGTAGGCAAAGCAGATAAGCCTATGAATCTGGAACTTAAATTTAAGGACAGTACACCAAGGTATTTTAGTGTACATGCCGGTCCTATTTTGAATAACGGTAAAAGGACTATAGGACATATTGTAAATATTGATGATATTACTGAGTATAAGCTGCTGCTGCTGCAAAATGAGGAACAAAATTTTATGCTGCATGAGCAAAACAATGAGCTGGAAGCCCAGAAGGAAGAGCTTGAGGCTCAGAAGCATGAGCTGATGGAGGTAAACAAGCAGTTAGAGCAGGCGTATAAGCAGCTTCAGGAAACACAAGCCCAGTTAATACAAACGGAGAAAATGGCAGCCCTTGGACAGTTGGTTGCTGGTGTGGCACATGAAATAAATACTCCCCTAGGCTCTATTAACAGTAATATTGAAACAACAAAGCTTATAGCCACAAGGCTTATGAATATTGCAGCAGCAACTGGTAATGCTGAGGCACAAAGGCTTATAGAAAAGTTTAATAAAATGAATGATATAAATACTATTGCCTGTGGCAGAATACTTGAAATAGTTCGAAGTCTTAAAAATTTTTCCAGACTTGATGAAGCAGAGTTTCAAAAAGCAAAAATACATGATGGTATAGACAGCACCTTGATTCTGCTTAACAGCCACATAAAAAACCGTCTAATCATTCACAAAAACTATGGAAGCGTACCAGAAATTGAATGCTATCCCAATCAGCTAAATCAAGTTTTTATGAATATATTAGTAAATGCAGCTCAGGCGATCGAAGGAAAAGGCGAAATATATATAAATACCTATGCCGAAGAAAATGCAGTTTTTATAGAGTTTATAGATTCTGGAAAGGGTATATCCAAAGAGTACTTGGATAGGGTGTTTGATCCTGGCTTTACTACCAAAGGAGTAGGTGTTGGGACAGGCTTGGGATTATCAATAACCTATAAGATAATTCAGAAGCATAATGGTTCAATAACCGTAGAAAATACTGAGAATCTAGGGGCTAAATTTACAATCAAGCTTCCGATCAGTAACATAGGGAAACCCTATAATTCAAAAAAACATTAAAGAGGTGTTTAAAACATGAGTATTAAAGATCCTTTTATTGTAATAGTTGATGATGATGATATAATTACAGATTCCATTTCTACATACTTTGAATTAGCAACTGACTATACTTTAACAGCTTATAATAATCCCATAACAGCATTAACGGAATTGCAGGGCAAAAAAATTGATATTATTATCTCTGATTTTATGATGCCAGAAATGAATGGACTGGATTTTTTATCTAATGTTAAAAAAATCTGTCCCGATGCTGTAACAATAATGCTGACAGGCTATGCTGATAAAGAAAATGCTATTAGAGCGATTAATGAGCTTGAGCTTTACCAATATGTAGAAAAGCCATGGGACAATGAAGAGCTTGTTATGATAGTAAAAAATGGACTGGAAAAGAAAAATTTAGTAGTAGAGCTTACTCAGAAAATTGAGGAATTGAGCACTGCTTATGGTACTATTGAAAAACAAAACAACGAAATAACTCATTTGTACAATCTTCTTCAAAAGGATTATCAGCATGAATTAGAAAGTGTGGAAAATGTAATAGTTGCACTGGCAAAAACCATCGAAGCAAAGGATAAATATACAGAAGGTCATACAGACAGGGTTAGTCATATAGCCACAAAAATAGGCAGACGATTAAATTTGTCAGAGGAACAAATAAAGATACTTAAAATAGGCGGCATAGTTCATGATATAGGCAAAATAGCCATACCTGAAAACATATTAAACAAGCAGGGAAAATTAACAAATGAAGAATTTGAGGTTATAAAAACCCACCCTATAGTTGGAGAAAAAATATGCAAGCCCCTAAAGTCCTTAAGCTATGTACTGGCGACTGTACGGCAGCATCATGAAAAGCTAAATGGAAATGGTTATCCCGACGCTCTTAAGGGTGATGAAATAACATTGGAATCCAGAATAATAGCTGCTGCTGATATATATGATGCTATTTCCTCTGATAGACCCTATAGAAGTAAAATGACCACCGAACAGGCTAAACAGGTACTTGAAGGCGAAAAAAATTCTGGAAGCTTGGACCCTATAGTAGTAGACACTTTGATACAGTTAATAAATGAAGGTGAGATACAGTAGTTGTCTCACCTTCATTTATTTTATATTCTACTCTTGGAATTTTAAAGCTTCAATAAGTTCAACCATATCTGAGGGCATTTCTGCCTTTAGCTTCAGCCATTTTCCAGTTATCGGATGCTTCATATTGATCTCATTTGCATGAAGCGCATGTCTGTAAATGAGCTTGGTGCTGCCGCCGTACAGCTCATCCCCGAGCAGAGGATGTCCTATATGGGACATGTGTACTCTTATCTGATGAGTTCTTCCTGTTTCAAGCTTAATGCTTAAGACACATGTGCTTTTAAAGGAGCTTAAGACTTCATAGTGAGTTACTGCCCTATCCCCATCTTCTCTTACAACTCTTTTAATAAATCCAGCACGTTCTCTGGCTATAGGCAGATCGATAGTACCCACTGTATTATCTGGTATGCCCTCTACAACCGCTATGTATTTTTTTTCAAACTCCGGCTTCCCTATATTTAGCGACAGCAGATGCTGAATATGTGAGTTCTTAGCTATGACCACCAGCCCTGACGTATCCTTGTCCAGCCTGTTTACTAATCTAACTACGGTGCTCCGCTCTCTGTTCATCCAATAGTAAACTATACCATTTGCTAAAGTACCCATTATATGCCTTCGTGTAGGGTGTACTGGCATATTATATGGCTTATTAACCGCTATAAGGTATTCATCTTCATATACTATATCAAGCTCCATAGGCTCAGGAAGGATATTCTCTGATTCTTCCCCATATAAGGTTATCTCTAGTTTATCGCCTTCACTTAGTAAAACGTTTATTCTGCTTTTTTCACCATTAAGCTTTATGGATTGATTTTTTTTCAATTTAACAAGAGTTCTATGAGACAGCCTGAGCTTATTTCTTAAATATCCCTCCAGCTTCATACCGTCCTCACTTTTTTCTATTATATAAGTATTATGATCCTTCAAAGCATGTCCACCTTTCACCGCACAGCTATGTTATAGATAACCAACTGTAAAGTTTTAATTTTGAAGTTGTTTCTCTATAACTGCATCATCAAATTATTAATATCTTCTGGAATGTCCGCTTTTAGCTCAAAGGCCTCTCCTGTTGCTGGATGCTTGAATATCATTGTATCAGCATGAAGAGCCTGCCTTGATATTTTTTCACTTTTGCTGCCGTACAATTCATCACCAATAATGGGATGTCCTAAATAACTAAGGTGAACTCTAATCTGATGGGTTCTTCCTGTAATCAGCTCCAGCCTTACTAAAGAAGTATTATCAAGCACCTTTATTGTATTATAGATTGTTGCAGCGTACTGCTTTGCAGCGTATTGTCCTTGGGGTAATACAGTCTGCTTAATGGGGTTTTGCAAATCCTTGCCTATAGGTCGTTCTATCAGCCCTGTGGGAGGCTTAATTATACCTTCTACAACAGCAATATACTGCTTTTTTATTTCACCTGCCTCCATTTGCGCACCTAGGTTTGAATGTGACTTTGAGCTTTTAGGCATTATTATTATACCTGAGGTATTCATATCCAGCCTGTTAAGAAATCTCATGGGTATATTTTGTTTAGTTTGCTGGTAGTGATACATTACAGCATTTGCCAAGGTTTTTTCAGTAGTTCCCTTGGTAGGATGCACTACCATATAAGGCGGCTTATTTACTGCCAGAAGCCATTCATCCTCATATATTATATCTAAAGGAAGTGCCTGTGGTACTATATCAGTGTTTACAACTTCCTCTGCATTAATTT
>CALGKJ010000178.1 GCA_937930535.1 uncultured Clostridia bacterium | reverse complement strand
AAGCTTCTTAGCCATGAAGATATAAAAGAAGCGGTAGTAATAGCTAAAGAAGATAGTACAGGGACTAAATACCTCTGTGCCTATGTGTCAGCAGAACGAGAACTGTCAATATCAGAATTACGGGAACGGCTGTCTAAATATTTGCCGGATTACATGATACCTTCATACTTTATACAGCTTGACAGACTGCCTCTGACACCAAATGGAAAAGTAGATAGAAAAGCTTTGCCAGAGCCAGATGGAAATATAAATACTGGTGAAGAATATGAAGCACCAACTAATGAAATACATGAAGAGCTTGTGAGCATATGGCAGGAAGTACTAGGAGTTAAAAGAGTTGGGATTAGTGATAACTTTTTTGATTTAGGCGGACACTCTTTAAAAGCAACAAGTATGATGGCAAAGCTTCATAAAAGACTTAATATAGAAATACCATTAAAAGAGATATTTAAAGCACCTACAATTAAAAGAATATCTGAGTACATAGAGAAACAGCAAAATTCTATGTTCTTAGATATACAGCCAGTTAAAGAGCAAGATTACTATGATGTTTCCTCAGCGCAAAAGAGGTTGTATACCCTTCAGCAATTTGAGCCACATGGCACAAGCTATAATATACCTATTGCATTGGAAATAAAAGGTATGATTGATAAAGAAAAACTGGAGGAAGCATTTAAGTCAATTATAAAAAGACATGAAGCTTTAAGAACAAGCTTTAGGCTGGTAAATGATAAACTGGTTCAAGTGGTTCACAAGGATATAGATTTCAAGGTAGAATATGATGAATTTGAAATGGTCGAAATAGGGCAAAAAGAAACTCAGCACAGGATAAATAAATTTGTAAGAGCTTTTGATCTTAATAGTACACCATTATTTAGAGTGGGACTGATAAAGCTTACTGACAGCCATGAAGCTATAGAGAATCGTGAGAACGACAATCAACAGAATTGCTCAGAAGACATGCGGAACGTAAGCATTCTGCCAACCCAACAGCATTGCTCCAGAGAGATGCAGAACGTAAGCGTTCTGCCAAACAATCAACATCTGTTGATTGTAGATATGCATCATATAATATCAGACGGTGTATCAATGAGTATACTAACAAAGGAATTTGAGGAGTTATATAGAGGCAATGAGCTGCCTGCGTTAAACGTACAATATAAGGATTTTGCGGCATGGCAAAATGAGATGTTAAAGTCGGATAGAATGAAGCAGCAAGAAGAATACTGGATAAATAATTTCAAGGGTGAAATACCTGTGCTTAGTATTCCGACAGATTATCCCAGACCTGCAATTAAAACCTTTGAAGGAGACAATGTAGACTTTAAGCTTGATAAAGCGTTGACAGATAAGCTAAAGAATATAGCAAAAGAGACAGGAAGTACATTATATATGGTCATATTAGCAGCTTTAAATATTCTATTAGCAAAGCACAGTGGTCAAGAAGAAATAATAATTGGTACTCCCATAGCTGGAAGACCTCATGCGGATTTAGAGAACATGATAGGTATGTTTGTCAATACACTGGCAATGAGAAGCTTTCCAAAAGGAGAAAAAACAATAAGAGAATTCTTGGAGGAAGTAAAAAATACGGCATTATGTGCATATGAAAATCAAGACTATCAATTTGAGGAGCTAGTAACAAAGCTAGAGCTAGCAAGAGACTTAAGCAGGAACCCTATATTTGATGTGATGTTTGTAATGCAGAATATGGATATCACTGAGGTAAAGCTGGAAGATTGTGCTATAAAACAATATACAAATAATAGTACTATATCAAAATTTGATTTAAAGCTGAATGCAGTTGAAGAAAATGATGAGATACAGCTAAATATTGAATATTGTACAAAATTATTCAAGGGAGAAACTATAAACAGCCTTTGCAGGCATTGTGAAAATATATTAAGGCAAATGTCGGAACAATTAGATAAAAAGCTGAAAGATATAGACCTAATAACAGAAGAGGAAAGACGGCAAATATTAGCAGCTTTTAATAATACAGATGTGGAATATCCTAAACACAAGACCATGCATCAATTATTTGAGGAGCAGACAGAAAGAACACCAAATAACATAGCACTGCTGATAGAAGATAAGGCTTCCTGTATCAAATCACTAACATACAGAGAGCTAAATAGTATATCAAATCAGATAGCTAGAGTATTAAGAAGAAAAGGAGTAAAACCCAATGTAAAGGTTGGAATAATGGCAGACCGCTCTTTGGAAATGGTTATTGGTATGATGGCAATACTCAAGGCTGGAGGCGTATATTTACCAATTGATCCAATATATCCAAAGGATAGAATAGAATATTTACTAAATAATAGCGAAGCGAATATACTTGTTACCCAGAAATGCTTTGCTGATAATGTTTCTTTAAATATTGATAAGGTTTTCCTTGAAGACGAAGCTATATTTGCAGAGGATAATAGCAACTTGGGAATATCCATTGATTCAACAAATTTAGCTTATGTAATATACACATCTGGTTCAACAGGAAGACCTAAGGGAGTAATGATTGAGCATCACTCTGCTGTTAATCTTATTAATTGGGTTAATAAGGAATTTAAGGTAGGAGAAGAAGATACACTGTTATTTATTACATCAATGTGCTTTGACTTATCAGTATACGATGTTTTTGGAATGCTTGCAGCTGGAGGAAAGATTGTAATAGCTAGAAAAGAGCAGGTGCAGGATTCGAAGGAATTAAGAGATTTAATGTCAAAACACAAGATAAGCTTCTGGGATTCAGTACCATCTACAATGAACTACTTAGTAAACTCCTTGGAAGAAATGGGACAGGAATACATTCAGAAGGAGCTTAGATTAGTATTTATGAGCGGAGACTGGATACCTGTTAAATTGCCGGATAAATTAAAAAAGTTCTTTCCGAACGCAAGACCAATCAGCCTTGGAGGGGCAACAGAGGGAACTATATGGTCAATATATTATCCAATAGAAAAGGTGGAGGAGTACCAAACCAGCATTCCTTATGGAAGACCTTTAGATAACAACTATTTTTATATACTCGATGATAATTTAAATATAGTGCCTAGAGGAGCAGTCGGCGAGCTGTATATAGGCGGTGTCGGAGTAGCAAGAGGCTACATGAATGATAAAGAAAAAACAGAAGCAGCCTTTGTTAACGACCCATTTGTCAACAATGCAATTGTTAATAGACCGGGTGCTAAAATGTACAAAACAGGTGATCTTGGCAGGATGATGCATGATAAAAATATAGAATTCTTAGGAAGAAAAGACTATCAAGTAAAAATAAGGGGTTATAGAGTAGAGCTTGGAGAAATAGAAAGTCAGTTATCTCAAATAGCCTCTATAAAAGATGTTGTAGTGATAGATAAAACTGATAGTGCTGGCTATAAATATTTATGTGCATATATTGTATCTGATGAAGAAATAAAAATACAAGCTTTAAGAGAGCATTTGCAGAATAAGCTTCCAGAATATATGATTCCTACGTACTTTATACAAATTAATAATATACCTCTTACAGCTAACGGCAAAATAGATCGAAAAGCACTGCCAGAGCCTAAAGAAAGTTTGGTATCCGAAGCTGAATATGAACAACCGAGAAACAAAGTGGAAGAAAAGCTGGTAGAAATATGGAGGGAAATATTAGGACTTGATAAAGTAGGTATAAATGATAATTTCTTTGAGCTTGGCGGACATTCATTGAAAGCTACGGGGCTGGTGTCAAGGATACACAAGGAACTGAATATCGAAATACCATTAAGAGATATATTTGCATTAGCTACAATAAAAGGTTTATCTGAATATATAGGAAATTCAAATAAAAATATATATTCTTCTATACAAGCAGTAGAAAAAGCTAAGTACTATGATGCCACAGCATATTATTATGATGCCTCTTCAGCACAAAAGAGAATATATACACTACAGCAATTTGATACAAAGAGTACAAGCTATAACATACCAGTTGTATTTGAAATAGAAGGTGACTTGGATAAGGAAAAATTAGAAAATACATTTAAAGTACTTATAAATAGGCATGAAGCATTAAGAACCAGCTTTAGCTTGGTGGAAGAAGTTTTAGTACAAATAGTACATGATGAGGTTGATTTTGAAATAGAGTATTTAACCTGCATAAACTCCAGTGATGAAGAAATACAATCAAAAATCAGCAGCTTTATTAGAGCTTTTGATCTAAATAAAGCACCTTTGCTTAGAGTGGGGCTAATAAAGTTTAATGATAGCTGCCAAGAGCAGCAAAAACACCTGCTGCTGCTAGATATTCACCATATAATATCTGATGGTACATCTATGGGCATTTTGACAAGGGAATTTGCAGAAGTTTATGAGGGTCAGGAGCTGTCAAGCCTAAGAATACAGTACAAGGATTTTGCAGCTTGGCAGAATCAGTTATTTAAATCAGATAAAATCAAAAAGCAAGAGGAATACTGGTTAAGTAATTTTAAGGATGAAATCCCGGTGCTTAATATGCCGACAGATTATCAAAGACCATCAATACAAAGCTTTGAAGGAGATAGTATAGCTTTTAGGATAAGCAAGGAGCTAACAGAAAAACTAAAACAGATATCAAAGGATACAACAAGTGAAAATGGAGCATTAACCTTATACATGATAATGTTATCTGCCTTTAACATCTTATTGTCAAAATACAGCGGACAAGAGGA
>CALGKJ010000177.1 GCA_937930535.1 uncultured Clostridia bacterium | reverse complement strand
TGATGCTTATTATATTGAGGTATTTCATATAAATTACTGTGCTGCCTCTCGGGTTAGGCTTCGTGGATGTAAACAACTTCCGAAAAGTTATATTTACAGCATATTGGTATAACTTGGCTTAAGTTAACGCATATGATATTTTAAATAAATCATCTACATCAGGAGGTGCTAAAACAAGTCTATGGTTGTTTTGTATTATACATCTTTCACCATCAGTAATTTTTCCTATTATCGATGCCTTGATTTTATTGTTAGTAAGATGCTTTACCAGCTCTTTACCTCTGGGTGTTGTAATAACCATACAACCACTGGATATTAGCTTATAAGGACTTATATTATATTTCTGGCATATTTTTAGTGTAATTGGATGAACACTAATATCTTCAATATATACCTCAATTCCCGAATTTGCACTTTCCGCTATTTCCCACATAGCACCTAATACACCGCCTTCGGTAACATCATGCATACTGTTTACACCAAATTCTGCTGACAACACTCCTTCTTTAACTACGCTTATGTTTTTCATAAATGTCTTAGCTTCTGAGATTTCATCTGCTGAAAGCCAGCTTTTCAGCTCATCCTCTTTATCAGCAGCTATTATGGCTGTTCCTTCAAGACCAGCCCACTTTGTCAATACCACATAGTCTCCAAGCTTTGCACCTGCTGAGGTTATCAGCTTTTCTTTCAGTATTTTTCCAATGGCTGTAGTTGATATTATAGGTCTGTTTACTGCTGATGTTACTTCTGTATGACCTCCTATTATATCTACTTCCAGTTCAGCTGCCGCTTCACAGGCTTCCTGCATTATCCGCTCTATATCTTCTTCTGTAGAGTTCGGCGGAACCATAATGGTTATCATCAGTGCTATAGGCTTAACTCCATTAGATGCAATATCATTACATGATATATGAACTGCTAATGTACCTGCACCTTTTTGTGCGCCAGTAATGGGATCAGTAGAAAGTACACAGGCATAATCGCCATAATCAATAACTGCACAGTCTTCCCCAATTGATGGCTTTACTAAAATATCCTTATTAAAGGATTTTATTTTACTAAATATTAAGCTTTTAAGCTGCTCTGAAGATATTTTACCTTCTTTCAATAGTATTACCTCCTGCTTATAAATAACCAATTGTGAGAAACAACTATATAGAAAGTGCTAAAGAACTTGCATCTAAGCTTTATAAGTATGTACTTTCTAGCAAAGATAAATGGTGCTGCGAAATTCTGATAGTGTAAAATCTTTGACACCATTTATCTAGATATATTTAATTTTGAAGTTGTTTCTCTATAACAATAACTGTATATGTAAAATATTATAACAAAACATTGTATGCTATGTAAAATAATAAAAATTTCTCCATGGATATATATAGTATAGTTTTATATAGGAGCATAGCAGCATAAATATATACAGTATAAATATTTATAAAAGAAAATCTGCCTGCTGTAAAGTTGCAGGCATAGGCTTTCTAATGCTTTATTGTGGTTTAATGCTGTCTTAATCTAATGATTCTTATTAATGATTAGGTGGTGGTTTAATGATTTTAGATTTCAGTTATCAGGATATAGTCGACCAAAGCAACTACATGGTATACCTGAATGTAATATCGTATTGTATGTTGTCAGGCTGCGGAAATATAGACTTGCCGCAAGATAATGAGCTGGATAAGATTTATGCATTTTTGAAGGATGTACCTGATGATAAAAAACCCATAAACATTTTCTTTATGACTTCGCTTTATAAGAGATGTATGCCTGTTTATGCACATACACCAGAGAATCCTTATGATTTTACTAGTTTTCAATGGACTCATAAAAAAATGCGAAAGGTAATCAAACCAGATATACTTTCCTACTCTATATTCTGTTTAGCTTCTCTGGCAAAGAAAATCAATAGCAATGAGCTGCCAATTGATAACAATACCTTTATACATTTCTGCCTGCTTACGAATGCAATAAGACAGGTAAATTTTTGCAGGCAGTATCTTAAAATGGGGGATCTTTTTTATAGTGGTGTTGATATTGGAGATAACTCATATGGAGAATATTATATAGAGATTAACCCAGATGAGGCCAGCATAATATCACAGTATCAAGTTTTAGATGCTTTTTCCGAGGTATTAAGTCACGAAAATCTTACTGATTACTGCTCCTCTTCCAATATAGAAGGTATGGCATCAGAATTTAATACGCTGCCTATACTGTGTCAAAACATGGTAGAAAATATTAACATGATTAAATCTCGTGAACTGTCAATTGCAGCATTGTCAATAATTAATATTCACAATAATGTAGATATACATAGAAAAAATTTATATGATACCATGAACATCATTGGATGTGAAATTTGTGAGCGTCTGTACGAAAATGGTGATATAGCAAGAAATGTCATAGACAGAGAGGGCAGCTCTTTTTTGACTCTCTGCAACTGCATGAATTTTTTGACTAGACTTCATAGTATTAATGAACTGGATATGTATAAAACTGCTGTCAATAAAATATATGATAGAATTGATTCTTTCTGGAATGGTAACATGTGCTTGTTTTTGAGAATAGAAGAAAAGAAGGTGAAGTATACTTTCAAGGATATAGGGTGCGTTATAGCGGCTCTTAAGGCTTATAGGACCTTTACCACCGATACTGAACTTCTTAAATATATAGATAAACAGCTCTCCAGCTTTTACCGCTCCTCTATTATTAACAGTAAAATTTTTAATAATCAAGCATTTCCTATATTACAGGATAACAAGCTTGAACTGCATAATCTAGGCTCTTTAAATAAAGATTCTGCTCCAATATTCTCGAAGGAATTTGAAACTAAGGTAAATAAGAAAAAATATTACTGTCAATCTGAAATATTCAGCCCGGAATATATTCTAAGCGGCTGCAAGTCCTTACTCTTAAAGTAGATAATATAATTTTCGCTTTATAATAGGATTTATAGCTTAAAACCCTATATATTGTAATCATCAAATATATAGGGTTTTTCCATACATTAGCTAGCATAGCTTATAGTTAAGCTCCCTAGAACGAAAGAAAGATTTCCACTCCTCACAGCTCATAATGCGGTGATCAGATATTATTAACAAACATTCAATATCTGAAGGAGGAATATCATGCATGATCAAAACCTCTGCATCATAACCCTCCTTCAAATCATTTCTTTTCTTTAAATTTTCTGTGAAGCTGGTGGAATTAACCCAATAATCCTTAACAATCTTTTTTCCATTATCATGTATAAAACCATATGCCTCGCTGAAACCTCTTGTTTCCTGCAGCACAAAGGGTTCAAATAAAAAATTCGCTATATTTTCATTGCATATCCAACTTTTATTTTCATTTATTTTAATGCTAAGAAGTGCTGAATGTGAATGCCACTTATGATTATTCTTAAAATTCAAACTAGCAAATATAGCTTTTTGACGCACTACCCAGTCGGGAATATTTTCTATTTTGTTATCATCAAAGTATTTGTGAAACCTCGAATATTTGCTTTGATATGTTCCTTTATCATCAAAATGTATACCCTCATTTAGACATTTATCAAGATCATTTAAGCTAACCACATGATATACTCGATTAGTAGCTATATAATCATTATACAACATCCGAACCACTCCATCTGATATATGCTTTTTATTTATATACATACATTAGTTTTATCATTTTGGAGAAAATTATAATATTATAACATTACAAATTTACTAGGAGGAATTATGATACTCATTTATTGTTCTGAAAACTGTATTCATCAAACAGAAGGTTTTTGTACCTTTTCACAGGTGGGATCAATATCTAATACAACGTCAATGGGATGTGAATTTTACACAGATAAAAAAAAATATGAAGACACCAAGCTTAAGGTATAATCAAAAAATATTATATAGGGAAGCAACCATAAAACTTAGTTTATTCATAAGTTAGTGATTGCTTCCCTATACTTCCTCTTTTATATATAGCTAATCCCTTAATGGAATGTGTTATTGCAGCTTAGCTTTATTTTGACAAATATTAATATATTTCCCGGGCAATTATCGACACTTTTACTTCAATAACTATATTTCGCTATCAATAGCTGTATTATTGTGTTAAATATCCGGTATATACGAAAGTCATAATAGTAACATCAAATAATATAAATATTATGAATTCAGCTATATTATGCATATCTGGCTTTGATCTTTTAAATAGCTTTGCAATTAATAAAGCAAATGCCATTGTTACTGCTGCGTAAAAATATTGCGCCCCTGAAAATTTCAAAATGCTCGGCATAAGTTCTATTGAGCTCGGAGAATAATAGGCATTAACTGTTAAAAATTTGATAGCTGCATATATAATTAATGCTATTCTATTAACAACCAAGGGTTTTTTCTTAAACTTTCTTATCTCAAAGATTTCAACAAACAACACCCATGCAATAGCAGGAATAAATACTATACCTCTAACTAATCCTAAGAATAATCCTATAACATAGCCTGGTATTATGTCCAAAAATGCATATAAATAATCCTTCCACTGTGGTTGTCCTGCCGCTTGTACAAAGCCTTTGTTACTATCATTATATAGAACCTCAGATTGACCCTTGCCTGCCGTATCTAAATAGGATATTGCAATTCCAGTACTGTTTTCAGCCACATATATACTAGATATCCATTTTCTATCCTGAACTATTTTTTCCCGTTCTACGATTTCCCCATTATCCAGAGTAAGTAAGTATATTGTATAGCCTTCCTTAAGCTTTTGATCATAGCTATCCTTTATAAGTGCCAGTCTTAAAGTATCATTTTGTTTTTTAAAGCAGGTAGGCTCGCCGATAAATGTACTTCCTAGATTTTTTTCTTCTTCAAATACCGAAAACTTCTCAAACTCCATTGGGTTTATACTAGAAAATAGAGGAAATATACTCATATATACTCTGGATGATAGTCCGTAACTATCCCATTTTCTCAAGTGATAAAATATATATGCATCATTATCATCTATACCTATATCTATATTAATTATACGCCATGACCTGGACATATATTTTTCTGTATGCTCTGAATGAAGCTTCCATTCGCCATCAGCAAAGGTTAGGTATTTAATTGGGTATAATAAATCGTCTTCACTGGAAAATGCAGCTATATGGAAAACCCCCGCATTATCTTTTACAAAGCTTACCCCTCTTATATCAGAAATCTCAAAGTCAGAGCTTATTTGATTTATAGTGCCTTCAGAGAGTTTATAGATAGCTATGCTATTATCCTTGGCAACAATCAAGTCGTGTAAAGATTCCCCTTTCAGCAGTTGAAAACCTCTGGCATCCTTATGTATTAATCTTTTCTCACTGTAGCTGCCGTCGCTGTTTGCTGCTGAATAATATAAATCATAATTCTCCATCCATACAATATACTCTTTGCACCAGTCCATCTGCGATACCTTATCTGGCTGTGCATCCTTTATTGAAATTATAGTACTTTTATATTCAGCAGTTTCTCTAAATAACGAAATATATTCAAAATCCGTTCCATTTGCTGCCAATATCTCAGCATTTTCTTTTTCAAGATAAATTGAAGCAGCCTTTTTATTTGGAACCTTTTCTTTTATTGTCATACTTCTGCCCCATCCATCTGAAGGGTTAGAAAGCATTCCCTGTAGATTATAGTAAGTTTGCATTGCAGCAATTGTAAAGAAAACTAATATAATTAAAGCTGCTATCTGGATCTTAATAATAACGGTTTTTGGTTTCTGCATACGCTACCCCCTCACAAAGCTTCGCAACTTATAAGCATTTTAGTATATGAAGCCCATATCAGTTTAAAAATAAAGATATCCATAATATAACAAAAACCTCATAAAGAGGCTTTTGTTATATTATTAAATTATATGGCATGCAACAAAGTGATCTTTTGATACTTCCCTAAATTCTGGCATTTGCTGTGAACAAATATCTTTAGAATATCTGCATCTTGCCTTGAATCTACAGCCTGGAGGAGGATTTATTGGACTTGGTACATCTCCCTCAAGAAGTACTCTCTGTCTTTTTCTTTCGAACTCTGGATCTGGCACAGGTATAGCAGACAGCAATGCCTGTGTATATGGATGCAGAGGATTCTTATACAGCTCTGCGCTGGTTGTCATTTCAACCATAGTTCCCAAATACATTACCCCTACTCTGTCCGAAATATGCTTAACCATACTTAAATCGTGAGCTATAAATAAATATGTTAACTTCATTTTTTGTTGCAGCTCTATTAATAGATTTACAACCTGTGCTTGAATAGAAACGTCAAGTGCCGATATTGGCTCGTCACAAACTATGAACTTAGGCTCAATAGCAAGTGCTCTTGCAATACCAATTCTTTGTCTTTGTCCACCGCTGAACTCGTGAGGGAATCTGCTTGCATGTTCTCTGTTGAGTCCAACTGTATCTAACAGATCAAATATCTTTTCTGTTCTTGCTTTACCAGTATATAAGTCGTGTATATCAATACCTTCACCCACGATATCTCCAACTGTCATTCTTGGGTTTAGAGATGCATATGGATCCTGGAAAATCATTTGAGCATGTTTTGTAAATTCCTTTTGTTGAATTTTATTAAATTTATGAACATTCTTCCCGTCATACAATACTTCACCTTCAGTAGCATCATACAACTTTATCATTGTTCTGCCAGTAGTTGATTTACCACAACCAGATTCTCCTACAAGACCTAGGGTCTCTCCTTCTCTGATAATAAAGTTCAGTCCGTCAACTGCCTTAAGTACTGCATTATGACCTACATGGAAGTATTTTTTAAGGTTTTTAACCTCTATTAAGTTTTTTGCATCAGACATTATTTTATACCTCCTATCCCTGTGGGTCTGTTTACCTTAGGAGCATCTGGATGCATTAACCAGCATGCACATTGATGTCCATTATCAAATTCTTTAATCTCAGGCTGCGCTTCATAGCATACCTTCATGGAGTATTCACATCTTGCTGCGAATGCACATCCGACAGGAGGAGCAAATAAGTCAGGTGGAGTACCGGTAATCGGTAGAAGATGTTCCTTATTTTCTGCGTCAAGTCTTGGAACTGATTTTAGTAGACCCCATGTATATGGGTGCTGT
>CALGKJ010000176.1 GCA_937930535.1 uncultured Clostridia bacterium | reverse complement strand
CTTTAGAATACCCATGATGCCTATTGTCATTTCCAGAGAACGGTTTACCATCATTGCCACTATGTTGTCTGCTTCTACGCCTTTTTGTCTGAGCAGTCTTGCCAGACTGTTGGCTTTTTCATTTAGCTCCTTATAGGTTATCTTCTGTTCGCCAAATATTGCTGCAATGCTGTCTGGTGAAGCTTGTGCTTTTTCCTCAAATAGCTGATGCAGTGTCTTATGTTTCAGATAATCTGCCTCAGTGCTGTTAAAGCCTTTTAGTATATGCTGTTTTTCTGCTTTATCCAGTATATCTATTTGTGACAGCTTTATATCTGGATTGCTTATTACCTGCTTTGCTATGTTTATGAAATGTTTTGCCAGTCTTTCTATAGTCTCTTTCTTGAACAGCTTTGTACAATATTCTATATTTAATACCAAGCTGTCTGCTTTCTCCACAGCTTCCATTGTAATGTCAAACTTTGAAACCTTATTTTCAAAGTTATATTTTTTAAAGGTCAGGTTGTCCATTCGAAGCTCGGGAACGCTCATATTTTGAAGCACCAGCATAGTATCAAACAGTGGGTTTCTGCTTAAATCCTTGTTAAGCTTTAAGTTATCCACAAGTTGTTCAAAAGGATATTCCTGATTTTCAAAGGCTTCGAGTGACGCTTGTCTTACTTCCCTTAAAAATTGCCCGTATGCTTTGTCTGCCTGAGGATAGTTTCTTATTGCCAAGGTGTTAACAAACATCCCTATTAAATTCTCCAAATCCCAATGAGGTCTGCCTACCACCGGAGAGCCTACTGCTATATCCTCCTGCCCTGTATACTTGAATAACAGTACATTATATATTGACAGCAATGTCATATATAATGTAGCACCGTTTTCCGCTGACAGTTTTCTTAGTCCATTGTTAACAGCATTATCCAATGCAAAGGATATTTTGCTTCCTTCAAAGCTTTGCAGTGCTGGTCTTGCATAATCTGTGGGCATATTTAGTGCAGGTATGCTGTCAGAGAATACATTAAGCCAGTACTCCTTATGCTTTAATGCTTTTTCCGTTTCAAGCATTGTATTATGCCACTCCGCATAGTCCTTATATTGTATTCTTAACTCAGGTAATTCCTTGTTTTGGTATAAATCTATAAACTCCTTAACCAATACAACAATGGAAACTCCATCGGAGATTATATGGTGCATATCAAACATTAGTAAATGCCTGTTTTCTTCCAGCTTAATAATGCCGGCTCTTAAAAGAGGAGCTTTATTCAAATCAAAGGGCTTTATAAACTGCCTTATTGCTTCATCCTCTCCCATATTGCTGCACTGTGCTATATCAGTATAGTCTATCTTGAAATCTACACTGTCATGTATTATTTGAACAGGCTCGCCATTTACTAAAGCAAAGGAGGTTCTGAGGGACTCATGTCTTGTAATCAACCCTTGGAAAGCAAGCTCCATTTGTTTTATATCCAGTTTTCCTTCTATCATCATTACTTCCGGCAGGTTGTAATTTGTGGAGCTTTCTTCTATTTTATTTAGTATATACAGCCTCTTTTGAGCTGAAGACAGTGGGTAATAATTTTGCTTTTCTACTAGCTTTATCTCTGAATAAACATTTTGCTGACTGCTTGATATTAATTCAGCAAGCTGTTCTATAGTAGTGTTTTTGAACACCTCTGTAAGATGAATATCTATGTTAAATTCCTTATGTACTCTTCCAATCAGTACTGTGGCTTTAAGCGAATGTCCGCCCAGATCAAAGAAGTTATCCTTTACACCTATGCTTTCTACTTGCAAAATGTCCTGCCATATAGCTGCAAGTCTCTGCTCTGTTTCATTTCTTGGCGCTACATATTCTGTTCCTGTAGCTATGCTTCCATCTGGCTCAGGTAATGCCTTTCTGTCAGCCTTTCCATTTGCTGATAGCGGCATCTTTTCAAGTCTTACAAAGTATGCAGGAACCATATATTCTGGTAGGTCTTTCAGTATATGCTCTCTCAACTCTGCTATTGTCAGCTCCCTGCTGGATACAATATATCCGCAGAGATACTTGCTGCCGCTCTTGTCATCTCTAGCCATTACTACTGCTTCCTGTATATCTTCATGCTTTAACAGTTGGTTTTCTATTTCTCCCAGCTCTATTCTAAAGCCCCTTATTTTTACCTGATGATCTATTCTGCCTAGATACTCTATATTTCCATCCGGCATCCAGCGTGTCAGATCCCCTGTTCTGTACATTATTTCGTAATCTGCTTCACCATTGCTGTAGGGGTTTTTAATAAACTTTTCTGCGGTCAGTTCCGCTCTGTTCAGATAGCCTCTTCCTACTCCTACTCCAGATATGCACAGTTCTCCCGGTACGCCTACAGGTACTAGCTGGTTGTGCTTGTTTACTATCAGCAGCTTGATGTTGTCTATAGGCTTTCCTATTGGTATAATATCCAGCTTTTCTCCTATGGAGCAGTCAAAGTAGGATACGTCTACTGTTGCCTCTGTCGGACCGTATAAGTTTATCAGCTTTACTCCCAGACTTTCATTTAGTATTCTGTTGAATCTTTCTACTTGCAGCGGTGTCAGGGCTTCTCCGCTGGCAAATACCTGTCTCAGACTTTGCAGTCTGTGGAGATCTGCTCTTCCCTCCAGATATTCAAGGAATATGCTCAGCATAGAGGGTACAAAGTGCATGGTGCTTACTTTATATTTCTCTATTGCATTTACTATCTCTGACGGATCTTTTTCTCCTCCCGGTGTTAAAAATGCTGCTGCTGAGCCCTCCATAGACCACCAGAACAGCTCCCATACTGATACATCAAAGGTGTAGGGTGTCTTTTGCAGTATTACATCCTGCTGTGCTATTGGGTATCGTTTCTGCATCCACTTTATTCTGTTTACTGCTGAGTGATGCTCTATCAT
>CALGKJ010000175.1 GCA_937930535.1 uncultured Clostridia bacterium | reverse complement strand
TAAATACACCCTAGTAACAGCCTTAAGCTATATTTCAGCAGGTGCAGCAATATTGTATATGCTGTTTGGATCTATGGAGCTGTTTACAGTTTTAGGTATTTTGGGATTATTATTTTATTTTGGAAGACGATACCTTTTTATAGAATATGAGTATGAATTTACTGACGGTGAACTGGATATCAGCATTATTTATGACGGCAGTAAGAGAAAGCAGCTTCAAAGCATTAATCTAAGGGATATTACACTGCTGGCACCACTAAACCATGAAGCACTTAATAAGTATAACAAATTTAAATCCATAAAATGCTATAGTGGAGAAGCAGATGAAAGCAAGATATATTGTCTGGATGTAAAAAAAGGGGAACTGCAAACCATATATTTTGTACTGTTTGACAGCAAAATGGTTGATCTTTGTTTTAGAGTTAATCCTAGGAATGTTATAAAAAAATAATTATATAAATCGCACTAAATAAGCTGCATTATGGAAATGACTTAGTGTGATTTATATAGCATAGGGAGGGCTGAAATGAATAGAAAAGAATTGGAATACTATTTTCGGGAGGTATACAGCTTAGGGGAAAGGATATACATGCAAGGAGATAAAATACGAATATCTGTCAGCAACAGGTTTTCGTCGCAAAAGTTCTATCTTGATGAGTTAGGAGACAATCTGGAGCTTACAAAGGAAAACTATCATTTTAGACTTATTTTTAAGTACAATCCACTTATGAATAAGGATGGATACAAGCTGCGAGTAAGCGAAAGCAGAGTAATTACAATTGAGGGCGAAAGCAAGCGAGCTCTTATCTATGGATTAATGACTCTGAAAAGTATAATGCTAAAAGATGATAATCAGATATCACTTCCAATAATAGATATTGTAGATTATCCATCCTTTGAAATGAGAGGCATTATTGAAGGCTTTTACGGAGAGCCCTGGAATCATCAGGACAGGCTGGACTGCATCAAATTTTCAAAGCTATACAAACTCAACACATTTATGTATGCGCCAAAGGATGATCAATACCACAGAAAGCTGTGGAGGGAGCTGTATCCAGAGGATATCATGGCAAAGCTGCTAGAGCTGAAAAGCTTATCAGATGAAAATAACATAGACTTCTATTATTGCATCAGCCCCGGAAATGACTTCAATTATATGAATGAAAATGATATGGGCTTATTATATAGGAAGCTGGAACAAGTAATCAGCAAAGGGATTAATAAATTTGCATTACTGCTGGATGATATTGATTACTCATTAAACCAAGAAAGCAGAAATATGTTTAAGCGTCCCGGATTAGCTCATGCATATATCTGTAACAAGGTAAATGAATATTTAGGACAAAAGCTGATGGAGTATTTTTTTATTATGTGCCCTACTGAATATAGTCAAAACTGGAAAACGGAATATAGGACAGATTTAGGCAAGCATCTGGACAAAGAAGTCAGAGTATTTTGGACAGGCTACGATATAGTAGCAGAGGTTATTAATCAAGAGGATGGAGCCATAGCCTCGGAATCCTTCGGACATAAGCTGATACTTTGGGACAACTACCCTGTAAATGATTTTAATACTGCGAGAGTATATATGGGCCCTTTGGTAAATAGAGGAAGACGATTGCACCAGTATCATGAGGGCATAGCAGCAAACCCCATGAACCAGTGGCAGCTTTCAAAGGTGGCCTTGATAACAATGGCACATTATATGTGGAACTCAGAGGCATATCAGTCTGAGCTTTCATGGGAGCTTGCCATTAAAGACGTTGGAACAGCAGAATACTACGATGTCTTTAAGCTGTTCTGCGAGGTTAATAGAAAATCAACACTTGAGTACTATAGTATAGCAGACTTGGAAAAATGGATAGCAGAAAAAAACCAGCAGAAGGTATATGAATATTTTAGAAACATAAAACAGGCATTTGACACACTGAGAAATCACCCTAATACTGATCTCTTAAAAGAAATGCTTCCATGGCTGGATGCCTTTGATGTACAGTTTGATCTAATGAAGGAGTATATAGACGGCAATACGCTAACAGAATACGAGGAAAAGTGTGCCAGCTTGAAATATGTTCTTGGAATACCTACTGCATTAAGTATATTAAAGCAGTGGGGAGCTGCAAAGCTGGATTTGGTAGAAAAACCGAGGGAAAAGTGCTGGGTAATATAATCTTTTTATAATATAAAAGTGAAACGTTTTATATGAAAATAAAGCTGCGTCTGTCTAGGGTCACTTCCTGAGACGTGCTTTCTTTTCATTGATTGCTGATGTAAAGTTGGGTAGACCAACTTTAAATACAGGTTAGGAGGAGAGAAATATGAAATACACAGAAGCAGAAAAATATAAGGCACTAGGCAGAGAGTACTTAAATAAAGCAAATATCATCTTAACAGAGGATGAGTTGAATAATCTGGAAGTGGCAGACTTTGCATTAAATGAATTTGAGAAAACAGGGCTGGTACTGCATATATATGTTAATACAAACAGAGTATGTGCAAAGGAGCTTGTACTGCTGCCTAACCAAACCTGCCCAGAGCATAGACATCCTGAGGTTAATGGAAAGGAAGGAAAGGAAGAAACCTTTAGATGCAGGTATGGAACAGTTTATCTGTATGTAGATGGAGCACCTGCGCCTGAAAATAGAGACAGAGTACCAAAAGGTGATGAAGCGTACTATACGATTTTTAACGAGATAGTACTAAAACCGGGGGAGCAGTACACTTTATACCCAAATACAAAGCACTGGTTTCAGGCAGGAGAAGAAGGAGCGGTTGTTTCTGAGTTTTCTACTACCAGCACAGACGAGAATGATATATTTTCGGATACGAGAATACAAAGGATACCTCAGATTGAGGAGTAATAGTTATATTAACGTGAGTTCGATAAAGAAAGCATAAATATTATTTCACTCACTGAATGTTTCGAGACAAAGAAATTCTAAACTTGCTGCGGATTGCGTCAAAACTCGCTATGCTCAAACACTTGACGCAATTATTCCTCCGCTGCGTT
>CALGKJ010000174.1 GCA_937930535.1 uncultured Clostridia bacterium | reverse complement strand
ATTCTATAACAAATCAAATTTTCCTGCAATATATTTCTTAATTTTTTCTGTTACAGCCTCAAGACTCGTATAATCATCTAAATTTACCCATTCTATTCTTTCATCTCTTCTAAACCAGGTTAATTGTCTTTTGGCATAGTGTCTGCTGTCGCGTTTGATTATGGTTACAGCTTCCTCCAAGGTATATTCACCCTCAAGGTAGTTTATTATCTCCTTGTATCCCAATGCCTGCATAGACACTAGATCCTTTGTATAGCCCATATCTAAAAGCTTTTTAACCTCATCTATCAGCCCCTGCTGCATCATAATATCCACTCTTTTATCTATGCGGTCGTATAGCTTCTGCCTATCCATAGTAAGTCCCAAATATGAATAATTATACCTTGGAGGTATTTTTTTAGACTCCTCCTGAAAATAGGATATAGGCTTTCCTGTATATTTATATACCTCTAATGCTCGTATAACCCTTCGTACATCGTTTGGATGAAGCTTGCTATATGATGTGGGATCGATAGGCTCTAAAAGTCCATGTACATACTCGTTGCCTTTTTCCTCGGCTTGCTGCTGCATTTCGTTTCTAAAGGCTTCATCACTTACAGCAGGTGTAAAATCCAGATTATTCAGCAGTGAGTTTATATATAAGCCAGTTCCTCCTGCTATCAGAGGAAGCTTGTTTTTAGCAGATATTTCTTTGATATATGTTTCTGCTCTTTCACGAAACTCCGCTACACTGAAATTCTCATCAGGATAAACCTCATCTATCATATAATGCTTTATGTCCTGCATTTCCTCAGGCTTTATTTTGGCTGTACCTACATCCATATACTTATAAACCTGTGCAGAGTCCGCTGATATGATCTCACAATTCATCGCCTTTGCTACAGCAACAGATATACTGGTTTTTCCCACTGCTGTAGGTCCAACTAAAATACTTATTTTAGGTATGCTTAAATCTTCCTTGCTCAATTTATGCCTCACCTCTGCATGCTATATTATTCTTTTTATATTATTCTTTTAAATTTCTTTTCCAGCTCATAATTGGTCATAGTAATAATGGTTGGTCTGCCATGAGGACAGGTAAAGGGTGATTTTGTCTGTCCAAGCCTACTTACAAGCTCATTTATTTCGTCTAGTGATAAGCTGTCTCCTGCTTTAATAGAATTTTTACAGGACATGCTTATTATTATTTTTTCCTTTACTGCATCAAGCTGCTTACTTTCACCTTCTATTGTTGAAAGTATATCGCTGAAAAATTCTCCTGAGCAGGGCTCTCCCATAATAATAGGTATGGATCTTATGGCGATGGTATTATCTCCGAACCACTCCAGCTCAAAGCCAAGCTTTTGAAAAATCAGAAAATTGCCTGTAAGCAATGCCGTTTCCTTGGGGCTCAGCTCCAGCACCAAGGGCAGCAATAGCTGTTGTATGGTTATATCCCCTGTATCATATTTATCCATAAGATACTCATAAGTAATCCGCTCATGGGCGGCATGCTGATCTATCATATAGAAGCTGTCTCCGCTTTGAGCAAGAATATATGTCTTAAAAAGCTGTCCAACTATCTGTAAATCAGGAAGTCTCCTGTTATCATTATCAAATTTTACATCTAAGTCATTATTTACTTTATAGCTGTTTGTTATGCATGGTTTTTTTATAACTTCGATTTCCGGCTCTGGAAAAGCTTCAGGTCTTTTAGGTGAAAATAATTCGGCAGACAATCTGCTGGTAGTATTGAAGTCTTTCTTATCAATACCGCACCCTATATTTGAAGGTATTATATCCTCTGTCATCCTCTGCTGTACATACCTATCCTTTTCCTCTGAAACCCTTTCAGCCTGATTCACTGCTGGTGCTTCAACAGCTTTGGGGATATCAGGTTCTATTGTGCCGAAGGTTAGATCAGAGGTATTAAGGCAGTTTCTTATTGCTACATATAAGGTATTAAAAATAGCTCTTTCATCAGTGAACTTTATTTCTGCCTTAGTGGGATGTACATTAACATCTATTTTATCAGTATTTATATTAATATTTAATATTGCAAAGGGAAACTTATTGTTCATCAGCATGGTCTTATATGCCTGTCTTACAGCCTCTATAAGCATACGGTTTTTTATAACCCTGTTGTTAACAGATAATATTATAAAGGTTGAGTTTCCTTTAGCTATCTCAGGCTTTCCGATATAGCCGTCAATAGTAATATGCTCGCTTTTATAATCTAGCGGAAGCATTGACTTTGCTATGTTTTTACCATATATGCAGTGTATTACCGACAGCATATCTCCATTGCCGGGGGTATGCAGTACCGGCTTGTTATTTACCGTAAGCTTAAAGGATATTGCTGTATTGCTTAGTGCAAGCTTTTCAACTATATCTACAATATACCCCTGCTCACTAATATCACTTTTTAAAAACTTGAGCCTTGCAGGAGTATTAAAGAATAAGTTTCTTACAGTTATGCTTGTACCCACAGGAAGACCTACTGCGTTTTTTTCTAAAATATTACCGCCCTTTACCAGCATATAGTAGCCAGAGGTATCCTCCTCAGATTTTGTTTTCAGCTCTACCTCGGATACTGCGGCAATGCTTGCCATAGCTTCTCCCCGAAAGCCTAGAGTCAATATGCTGAAAAGATCATCTGAGTCCTCAATCTTACTGGTAGCATGTCTCTCAAAAACGCTGCCCAAATCCTCCTCAGAAATACCGCATCCGTTGTCGGATACGCTTATAAAGGATTTTCCTCCCTCGGTGATTTCTACTGAAATTGCTGTAGCACCTGCATCTATAGAGTTTTCAACCAGCTCCTTTACAATAGAAGCAGGCTTTTCTATTACCTCACCGGCAGCTATTTTATTTATGGTTGCTTCATCAAGCAGCTTAATCCTGCCCATATGTTTCTCTCCTTTGATTTATCACATATTTTTTACTTTGTTTTGAAGCTCATGCAGTATATTTAATGCCTGCAAAGGAGTCAGTGAGTTTAGCTCATATGCTTTTATATCCTCTAGTACTGAAAAATTACTATAGTTAAATAGATTCAGCTCATTTTCAAGCACCTGAGTATTTTTCTTTTTCTTTGCTTTTATATATATATCAGTCTGGTTATTTTTTTCTGATTTTTCTAATATACTGAGTATTTCATTGGCTCTTTCCAATACGCCCTCAGGTATGCCTGCCAGCCTTGCCACATGTATTCCGTAGCTGCCGTTAGCCCCTCCACGTACTATTTTTCTCAGGAATACTATATCCTTCCCTTTTTCCTCTACTGATATGCAGTAGTTTTTTACGCCTTCGATTTTGTCCTCCAGCTCTGTAAGCTCATGGTAGTGGGTTGCAAAAAGTGTCTTTGCACCTATCTTGTTTTTGTCGGAAATATATTCAACTATAGACCATGCAATGCTAAGACCATCAAAGGTACTTGTACCTCTTCCTATTTCGTCAAGTATTACAAGGCTGTTAATGGTAGAGTTATTAATGATATTTGCAAGCTCACTCATTTCTACCATAAAGGTACTTTGTCCAGATGCCAGATCATCCGAAGCCCCTACACGAGTAAAGATTCGATCTACTATGCCTATTTCTGCACTATCTGCCGGTACAAAGCAGCCTATCTGTGCCATAAGGGTTATTAATGCCACCTGACGCATATAGGTTGATTTACCAGCCATGTTAGGGCCTGTAATAATAAGCATACGATCATCATTATTGTTCAAAAGAGTATTATTAGGTACAAATTTAATATTACTGCTTTGCACCTCTACAACAGGATGTCTTCCGTTCTGTATATTTATAAGATCGCTGTTGTTGACAACAGGCTTTGTATAGCTGTTTTTCTGCGATACCTCGGCAAAGGAGCAGAGACAGTCAAGCTCTGAAAGCAATGCAGCAGTGGCTTGTATACGCTTTATATGTGCGGCTATCTCTGTTCTGATGTCTACAAATACGCTGTATTCAAGCTCAACAAGCTTTTCCTCCGCTCCAAGCACTGTTTCTTCCAGCTCCTTAAGCTCTTGAGTAATGTATCTTTCAGAATTTGAAAGAGTCTGCTTTCTGATAAAATAATCAGGTACACTTGACAAATTTGCCTTTGTGATATCTATATAATATCCGAATACCTTGTTAAAGCCCACCTTTAGGGACTTGATACCGGTTTTTTCTTTTTCCTTCTGCTCAACCTCGGCTATCCACTGCTTGCCGTTGGTGGATGCTTCCTTTAGCGTGTCTATTTCCTCAGAATAGCCTTTTTTAATCAAATTTCCTTCCTTTAAGCCAAAGGGAGGGTCAAGAGTAATAGAGTTTTCTATTATACTATTCAAATCATCTAATACATCAAAGTTTTCGGCTATATTTTTCAGCTTGGGGCTAGTACAACTCATAAGCAGAGTTTTAATATGGGGCAGATTATTAGTTGAGTTTTTGAAGGATATCATATCCCTTGCATTTGCACTGCCCAAAGCTATTCTGCTGCTTAAGCGTTCTATATCATAGATGCTTTTCAGGTACTCCTTTAGCTCCTCTCTTTTTAGAAAGTCGTCATACAGCTCACCTACAGCATCCAGTCTTTCATTTATTGTTTTTGGATCAAGCAAAGGCTTTTCTACCCACTGCTTCATTTTTCTTGCGCCCATTGCAGTAGAAGTCTTATCTATAACAGATAATAAAGCTCCCTTTTTTGACTTGCCTCTTATGGTTTCGCACAGCTCAAGATTTCTTCTGGTGCTTGCATCAAGTACCATGTGATTGCTTATGCTGTAGTATTTTAGAAAGTTTATATTTGCCAGACTGTTTTTCTGGATTTCATCAAGATACAACAGCATTGCACCACAGCACTTAAGCATTTGCTCGTTATCAATGCCCAAGCCCTCAAGACTTGATATTTCAAACTGGCTTTTCAGTCTTCTTGTGCATTGATAGCTGTCATAGTATTTTTTATCCAATAGATTAAAGGACTGATACTGTGCTGATAAATCCTCAATATCCGCATTTGTAATTATCTCCGAGGGATTTATTCGGTTTATTTCATTTTTAATTGTAATTATCTCATTTGCATCTATACAGGTGCATAAAAACTCGCCAGTAGATAAATCAATATGAGCTAAAGCAGTATATTTATCAGAGCTGAATATTGATAATAGATAGTTATTAGTCTTCTCATCCAGCATAAGGCTGTCCACTATAGTTCCAGGCGTGATTATCCTTACAACCTCACGCCTTACAATACCCTTAGCCGCCGAAGCATCCTCAACCTGCTCGCATATAGCCACCTTGTAGTTTTTTTCCACCAGCTTGGCTATATAACCCTCGGCAGCGTGGAAGGGTATGCCGCACATAGGAGCACGCTGCTCCATTCCACAGTCTCTGCCTGTTAGTGTTATCTCAAGCTCCTTTGAAGCGGTGATTGCATCATCAAAAAACATCTCATAAAAGTCACCAAGTCTGAAAAATATTATTTTGTCCTTGTGCTGGTTCTTTATATCCATATATTGTTGCATCATAGGTGTTAGATTAGCCATAATAATCACCTCATTAGTTATTAGTCGACATTTCCCCATTAAGAAACCACGAATGAATTTCAGTTATTTTTACATTCACAAGCTTGCCCGTCAGATCACCTTCACCTGAAAAGTTTACTACCTTACCTGTTCTTGTTCTGCCGGTATATTTACTGCTGTCCTTTTTGCTGACTCCGTCCACAAGTATTTCCACTATTTTACCTAAATATAAATCATTTAGCTTTTTTGATACCTCATTTTGAAGCTTTACCAGCTTGTCAAAGTTTTTGTGCTTCTGATCCTCGTTTACTTGGAGATCCATTTCAGAAGCGGGCGTACCCTTACGCTTTGAATATATAAACATAAACGCCTGATCAAATTCTACCTCTCTTATAATTTCAAGAGTCTCTTCAAAATCCTCATCTGTTTCACCGGGAAAGCCCACTATTACATCTGTACTTAATGAAATATCCGGCATTACAGCTTTTACCTTCTGGATCTTTTCCAAATACTCCTCCTTTGTATACTTTCTATTCATAGCCTTAAGAATCTTATTACTGCCAGCTTGGAATGGAAGATGAAGCTGTTCGCATACCTTGCGGCAATCCTTCATTGCTGTTATAAGCTTATCCGATATATCCTTTGGGTGAGAGGTCATAAAACGTATTCTTTCTATGCCGTCTATATTATTTACCAGCCTGATAAGGTCTGCAAAGTCAACAGGATTATCAAGATCCTTGCCGTAGGAATTTACATTCTGTCCTAGTAAAGTAACCTCCTTACAGCCATCTGCTGCAAGTGCTTCTATTTCCTTTACTACATCCTCCGGCTTACGGCTTCTTTCTCTGCCCCTGACATAAGGTACTATGCAGTAGGAGCAGAAGTTGTTGCAGCCATACATTATGGTTATCCAAGCCTTGTGCTTTTCATCCCTTTTAATTGGGATATCCTCTACTATTATTCCATCAGTGTTCATAATATCTATAAGAGTATACTTTTCATTCATTGAGCGTTCTAAAAGCTCAGGGAATTTATATAAATTATGAGTACCAAAAACAAGATCCACATGTCTGTACTTTTTCTTTATAGCCTCAACAGCATGTTCCTGCTCCATCATACAACCGCACACGGCTATTACCATATCAGGTCTGTCCTTTTTCAGATTCTTCAGTGCCCCTATGTTTCCAAACAGCTTCAGCTCTGCATTTTCTCTTACACAGCAGGTATTAATTATGATTACATCCGCTGTATTTCTATTGTCTGTTTCTTCATAGCCCATATGCATGAGCATACCCTTCAGCCTTTCAGAGTCAGCATTATTTTGCTGACAGCCGAAGGTAATAATATGAAAGCTCTTGTTATTACCTGACCTTTGATAATCTATATCATTGTTTTCCTTTATTCTCTGCATTATGACCCTTTGTCTTTCCATTTCCGTTGGGTCAACTGCGGTAACTTTTCTTTCAGACATCATATCAACCTCTTTAAATTGTATTTATCATTTGTTATATATGATGCAATAAAGATTTTATAGCTTTAAGAAATCATTCACTTCTTATTATAAAATCTTTATTGCGATATACATTCTTTCTTACATCATTATATTATAACATATTTTGTGAAATATCCAAAAGTTATATATAAAACTATCAGAGATTTACCTTATGTAACAAAAGGACTGTTTTAATAGGTATTTTACATTTTTTATGTTAAAAACAATAGTTTTATCCTTTTTTAAACTGAATAATATTGTCTAAATCTCTAGTATTACCGTATATTTCTTTTTATACGCAATATTAACAGCATCCGTTCACTAAGGAAAAGCAACAAGAATAGACCCTTGTAAAAAATTCTCTAAAGTATAAGATATTTAAAAGGAATCCACTAACTAAGTATACTCAATCAGTGGATTCCTTTTAAATATTTTAATACAAACCATAGGCTTTATTTACATCTTGAATAAAAATAATTCCATTACCTGGTTCGCTCATCTTAAGTTGATTGTTAATGGAATAAGTAATTGCCTCAGTGAGGTGATACTCAGATAATATTAATACCATTTCTTTTTCAGGCTCTATTTCCATAGAGAATAGCTTATTAGTTTCGTGAATACCGGAGCCTCTTGCATTGACTATGGTTCCACCTTTAGAACCAGCCTTTGTAGCAGCATCTATTACGTATTCAGCCTTACCTTTATCAACAATTGATATAATAAGATTATACATTGGTTCTTTGACACCTCTACTTTCTTTATTAACTTTAGATGTACAGATTCTAGCACCTAAAATATTAACAATTGGAATACTAAACGCTATGCCGTGATGTGGTTTGCTAAAATTATACCTCTTGTTGAGTTCTTCAAGGGCAGTCTGTGCTGTGGTGAACTCTGCAGCCATCAGAACAATTTCTTTTCTGGTTTCAGCTAAATCCAAAAACTCCAGAAAAGTATTTTTAATAGTTCCTTTTCCCAAAAAAATAGTTCCGCCTGTTATACCATGTTGTTTAGAGAACTTTATTATGTCACTTCCCCGTCCATATTTTATAATTACGCATATTAATTCATAACCGTTACCATCAATACCGCTATACATCTTCTCTTATACCTTCCTTTCTGGACTTAATCTTAAATATAAGTCCCAGTATTTGTAAAGTGATTATCGGAGATAAAGCCACCATAGATATCATTCCGAATCCATCCCTTAAAACGCTCGCCCATTCAACTGACTCAGCAGAACCTTGAATAAAAGCTAGTATAAAAGTTGCAGTCATAGGTCCGGTAGCAACTCCACCTGCATCAAAAGCTATACCTACAAATAGCTTTGGAACAAAATATGTCATAGCAATTGAAATTATATATCCTGGCAAGATATAATGCCACAACTGAATTTCAAATATTAATACTCTTAAAAGCGATAAAGCAACTGCAAAACCAACGCCTATCGCTAGGGGAATCAATACTGCCTTTCTTTTAACATAACCACTTGTTACTTCTTCTATTTGGTGGGTCAGTACATAAACAGCAGGCTCAGCTAGTATTGTAACCACACCAAGTATAAATCCAATAATTATAAGGTACCACTTATTATCCATGGATGCAAGGTTATAGCCTAAAGCACTGCCTACATCCATAAATCCTGCATTAACACCTATCAAAAATATTAATAATCCAACAAAGGTATATATAAAACCTTTTATAATCCTGCTGAAAGGTTTTCTTTCCAGTTTAAAGGATATCTTTTGACCAACCAGGAAAATAACCAGTAATGGTAAAAGTGCTACAAAGCTCTCAAAGAATATATTAGGAGTTACTTTCACAAAGTGCTCTATGATTGAATCCGATTGAGCAATGTCAAATCGAAGGCTGCCAGCAAATTCACTGTTCCCTGAAAATATATTTAAAAGTATAACAGACATTATTGCACCGACAGATGCTATGGCAACTAGACCAAAGCTGTCTTTTTCCGAAGATTTACTATCTTTTTTTAGTACAGAAATACCAAAGGAAAGAGCAAGGATAAAAGGTACTGCTAAAACACCGGTAGTTGCTCCTGAGGCATCAAAGGATATTGCCAGAAACTCCGCAGAGCTAAACAAAGTCAAAATAAAAGTTAGACCATATAAAACAGTTAACATCTTGTAAAGGGGAATATTATAAACTACTCTGATGAAACCCAAGGAGACCATTACAGCTAAACCGCTAGAAACCACTATTAGTATATTCGTACTGGATATACCACCTAGAGTTACTAAAGAAACTTGATTGGCAAGCACCAGAAGCCCCGGTTCAGCAATTGATATGAAAAAACCGAGTATAAAACCCGCAACAATTATTATCCATAACTTATTTGTTTTAGTAAGGCTTGATCCTAAGAGACTGCCAAGGGGGGTAATGCCCTTATCAACCCCAATAAGAAAAATAGTCAAACCCAAAATAACTAATACTGTTCCAATAAGAAATCTGATAATAAGAGGAGATGAAAGAGGAGATAGGATAAAGTGCAATATCAGTACAATGATGGTAATTGGTAGCACTGACGTTAAAACTTCCCTAAACTTTTGAGTAAAGATATTCATAACCAACTCACTTCCTTTCCTTAAATTTA
>CALGKJ010000173.1 GCA_937930535.1 uncultured Clostridia bacterium | reverse complement strand
GATAAAAAAATTAATAAAATTCTCGAATATTTTGACAACAATTTTTTTGAAGAAAAAGTCGAGGTAGATAGAAATGGAACAATGGGAATGCACTATGATGGGTTAAATTTTGATTATTATCTGTCAGAGTCTATTTACAGTATTGATCATTTATCTATTGAAGATTATTTTGAATCATCAGCAAATGTTACTTATAATGAAATGGAAAGTCTATATTCCCAATACTCGGAGCTTTCAGTTGAGGCACGACTTTTAGTGGTAGGTGCAATACTTACCTTAATAAATACTTCGACATATCATAAAGAATCGAGCAAAGTGCTTGTTCAAAAAACATTGAATTATTTGAATAGACTGGGATTGAAGGTACAGGAAGATAATAGTGTATTTATAATCTCAACCGAAATAAAGTTGTTTCAAGGATCTTATTGCGATATATTATCTTACAATAATCAATTTTATAAAAAACAATTGAAAAGCTCTTTTCAAAGTCAAGAATCATGGGTCAAGAGATTCAAATACGAATATGAAAATATGATCAAACTCTCTGAATCACCATATGTACTAAAGGTTTTTAACTATGATGAAACCACTAATTCATACTTAATGGAAATATGCGATTGTGATCTTTATGCCTACCTAAAAAGTAATCCGTTTATGACAGATGAAGAATTGATAAACTTGATTTGCGAATTGATTAAAGGCATGCTTGATGTTCATAATGGTGGAATAATACATCGGGATCTTCATTTAGGTAACATTTTGATTAAAAACAACAACATAGTTCTTTCGGATTTTGGATTAAGTAAAGATACTATGATAGTACACAGCTTAAAATCTACTTCTACTCCAAAAAATTCACATTTTTTTATGGATCCTATTGGACTTTCAGATTTCACTAAATTGGATAAGCTTAGTGATATATATTCATTAGGAAAGATAATTGATTATGTAACTGCCAATTCCACCTTAAATCAAAAAATGTCTTATGTTATTAACAAAGCATCTGAACGAGATCGCACTAAGAGATATATGAATTTAAATGATATGGAATCAGACTTAAAAGCCACCTTAATTGAATTATCAGCAGAAGAACATATAAAACTAATCGAGAAAAAGATTGCTGACGGAATAAATTCGCCAAAGGTGGAAGAGTTTGTTTTAAAGCTATCAAGAGAAGAACAACTTGCAAAATATATTGTTAAAAAGAAACTATTTAATTTTTGGAAATTGCTAGTAGAATTTAATGAAACAAATCAAGCTATATTGTTATCGAATATTGAATATAATTATTCTGAAGCTACTGGGTATGGTGGCTTTGAAAATTATGACTTATTTTCGAATATTATGTTTAATTATATTAAGAGTTCAAAAAATATTAATTTTCAAAGAACTGCATATAGAATTTTAGAAGGCTGTGCAAGCTATAGATATAATGCAAAAGACCGTTTGGATGAAATAAATATATATTATCCTAACTTAAATAAAAAATAATATTAGAGAAAGTCACCAATTTATTCGAACATAGCTAAGTAGTAGAATTATAAACGACAGTATTAGCTTTTATAGCATTTTTTTCTCGAAATCATATTCCTATTATGTTTAGAGATGATTAATCCTGAGAAGTTGTGAACTGTGCATTATCCATATACAGCAAAGTTCGATGTGAATTTAAACTAACCAAAATAAAACAACACAGGAGAAACACCATGTCAAAAAAACGATACCGCAGAAGAAAATCATCAGCAGATGCCTCCGGCTTAATAATACTTGCCGCATTATTTTGGTGGAGCAGAGTAGGAACTCAACAGTTCATTGCCTATATTCTAATAATAGCCGTCATTGCAATAACTGCCATAATTCTATACAAGAGATACAAAGATAACATCAGACTATCAAGCGGCATAGACATAATCGACAATATGAGCGGCACAGAATTTGAAAAATTCCTGCAAGTACATTTTAAAAAACAAGGCTATAAAGCCCAATTAACTCCAGCTTCTAATGACTATGGGGCTGATCTCATAATCGAAAAAGACGGCATAAAAACAGTTGTACAAGCTAAAAGATGGAGTAAAAATGTAGGCATAGAAGCCGTACAACAAGTTATTGGGGCAATAAACCACTATGGAGCTTCTTGTGGCATGGTAATAGTCAATCGTGATTTTACTCAGCAGGCTATTAATCTGGCACACTCAAACAATATAGAGCTGTGGGACAGAAAAAAGTTGATACAGTTCTTTAGTAAAAATAACGGCAGAGAAGCGGCAGAGGAAAGTCTCGATAACTTCCATACCAGTGAGCATATACACGAAACAGAAGAAAATAACAATATATGTCCTGCATGTGGCAAGAGCCTTATTGTCAGAAACGGCAAAAGGGGCAGGTTTTGGGGATGTACAGGATATCCAGTTTGCAGGTTTACTAGAAATAGTGAGCAATAAGATTATCTACAGAAATAAAGAAAGAAGTTCAGAAATATAAAACAACTTAATATGAAGCGTATTTGATAGGGCTATCACTGCCTTGATGTATATACTATATTGACTTAAGTCCACTAATCATATAGTGTTGGATTGGACTAAGAAGCTCCCTTGGTGGACTTATTCCGCTTAGGGAGTTTTTACTATATAAAACTAACTAATGTCTAAGCAATGTTTAATATGGTATAATAATTATATAAGGTTAAAAGGAGGAATCCTCAATGGAAACTGTGAACGAATATATTAGTTTAGAGGATAAACATTATAAAACAATAATTATACCCGAAGAACTGGTTGATATAATAAAGGAAAAACTTGGTGATGAATTTATATGGGATTTTGACAAAAACGCTAATAGGTTGTTTTTGATGAAAAAGCCTGAATCATATACAGATTTTTTAACTGGATTGGGTAAAGAAATGTGGGAAAGTGTAGGAGGAGCAGAATTTATCAGGCAGGAGAGAAAAAATACTAAATAATGGTAATAATTACTGGTAAAGTAGTTATTACCATTATTTTTATGCTTTTGTACAAATTATCTGCCAAAAACAATTGAAAGTTTTCCATTACAAAATTGTTTATCTATAGTAAACAATAACAATAAAGGATATAATATAACAGGAAATACTATACTAGATCCATTACGAGGTGTTAGGATGAATGAAATTTTAAGGAAATACAAGGAAAGATTAATAAATCTAAGTGCTAGAAACAGAAGCTTAGTAAGCAAGACCTTGCCGAAAAGCAGAGCTTTTGACTTATATAAATTATCGGATTTTACAGATAGCTTTATAGAAAATATATCAAGCTATATCATTAACAGACAAGAAAACAAAATTCAGATACTGCCAGACTACTCAGCCTATTATAGCGAAGCCCTTAACAAGCTGAATGTCCAGCTATCAAAGCAAAGGGAACTAGAGTTATCAGATATAGACAAAGCATTAATAGGCGAGGAAAAAGCACAAGAAAAAATAGAAGAAATCCAGCAAAAATATAATCAGTTGCAGCAAAAAAAGCAAGAGGAGCTTAATGCAAAAAGAGAAAAACTAATAGAATATTCGGCTTGCCTTAGAACCCTATTAAAAGAAATAACAAGCATAGTAAAAGAAACAGGCAGAAGCGAGCTGTATGTAGGATACCCCTTTGTGGAGGGAATTTTAAAGGATAATACCTTTGTACGAGCCCCTTTGTTTATGTTTCCAGTGACCTTATTAAGAGATGGGGACAGCTATTTTTTAGAAAACAAGGACGAAGCAGCTATTTATCTGAATAAGGTATTTTTACTGGCTGTATGCAAGCACAATGAAATTAAGCTTAATAATATTGAGGCGGAATTTAACACCCTAGAAGATAACTTTATAGATAACGCTTTAGAGAAATTAAAAGAGAATAATGTAGTAATAGAAAAGGAAAGTCAAGAAGTAGAAAGGTTTATAGAGTATAGGAAAGATAACCTGCCAAACTTTGAATTAGGGAAGCTGAAACTAAGCTATAACCTAGTACTGGGACAATTTCCTATCGCAAATTCTATTTATACAGACTATGAAAATATGCTGGAGCTGGATGTACATAATGAGCTTTTAGAAAATTTACTTAAAACCAGTACAGGTGAAGCGGCTTCTATAGAAGAAAAGGAAGAGCACGGAAAGCTGTCCTTTAACGAGGAGGAGCTTTATTTGATATCCTCCTTGGATTACAGTCAGGAAAAGGCGGTAAAGCTGACCAATGAAAAGGACAAGCTGGTTATATATGGACCGCCGGGTACAGGCAAATCTCAAACCATTGCCAACATAATATCAAATGCATTAGCGAGAAACAAAACGGTATTGATGGTATCGCAAAAAAGAGCCGCTTTGGATGTAATATATAATAGGCTGGCAAAGCTAAATGCCAAAGCCATCTTGATACATGATACAGAAGGAGACAAAAAATCCTTTTATAATACAGTAGCACAATCTCTGGAGGTTTTGGGTCAGGAATATTCAGAATATGAGAAGTCTATTGTCGAAATTTCCAGGGAAATAGATACTAAGCTTCAGCATTTGGAGGTGTTAGCACAAGCTCTTCATAAGGAAAGAGACTTTGGATTGACACTACAGCAGATGTATTACAAAACAAAGGCAATCAAAAGCAGAGAGGATGCAAGATATCCAAGCTTTTCAGACTTTCGACAGAGAAATATATTTCAGCAATACAGCTGCAAAGAATTAAAAGCAGCAGTGGAAGGGCTTCAAGAAAAAGAAATACTCAGCTATAAGATATATAGAGAGCTGTCAGATAAGAACTCCTTTATTGATGATGTGGATTTAAACATGAATTTTATGGATATAGATGAGCTTTCAATAAAGGTAAAGAACATTATAAACCCAATAAAGTTAATAACTGACAAAGCAAATACTGACGGTGAAATATATCATAAGCTTATGGCTGCGTTTAAGGAAAACAACTATACCTTAAGTGAAGAAAAGCTGGACTCTGTGATTAAGGCAATAAATCAAGAAAAAAACGGACACCTAATGCAGCCAATAAATAACGGCAGATGGTGGAGCATAAAGTATTGGTTAAACTATTCTGCCAATAAGAAAAAAGAAGAAGCCAACAAATTAGAATTTGAAGTCAAGCTGACAGAGTTGAATGAGCAGATAAGAAGCTTAAATAGGGATATACAAGCCGCCTTTAAGGATATAGCCATAGTCAAAAAGGCTTTGAATCAAAGAGTATACAATATAGTAATCGAAAATCTGCTTAATGGAGAGGACTTGACGGAGTATTTTAATGACATCATAAATGCTCTTCACTCAATAGAAGAATTTAAGGAGCAGCTTAAAACCACAAAGGCTTTAAGTGAATTACAGCTTAAGATAATGAACTATGCCTTAAATCAAGATGTGAAGATAATGAAAAAATCGGTAAATGAGTTGCTGGAATTTATTATGCTTTATCATATTGCAGAAATTGAAAAGGAAGAAGATGTCCAAAAAGCTGTAAAATACTTAGGCAGCTTTGAACGTCTGGTTGGAAGTATAAATTCAAATATAGAAAAGAAACAAAAGCATGTTATAGAATATGTTTTGAACAAATGGAATAATAATACTCAAATAATAGAAGGGGAAAAGGCTTATAAGGAATTTAAAAGACAGGCTAACAAAAAAAGAGCACTGCTGCCTATAAGAAAGTATTTGGAAGATTACGGACAAATGATACTAAAGGTATTCCCATGCTTTTTATTAAATCCTGAAACGGTATCAGAGATATTGCCCTTACAGGAAAAGATGTTTGATATAGTAATATTTGACGAGGCATCACAAATGTACGTTGAAAATGCCATACCAACAATATACAGGGCAAAGCAGGTTATTATAGCAGGAGACCATAAACAGCTTAGACCAAATGGAACCTTTTCCAATAGATTTATAGAGGAAGATGAGGAAGGTGAGCAAGATGCATCAGCGGCTCTTGAAGAAGAAAGCTTACTGGACTTAGCCAAAATCAATTACAATGGTGTGAATCTAAACTATCATTATCGTTCTGCCTACGAAGAGCTGATTAATTTTTCAAACTATGCTTTCTATGATGGCAGACTTAAAATATCACCAAATGTAGATGCAAGCAGTAAAGATGATATGCCTATTGAAAGGATTATGGTAGCTGGAAAATGGATAGATAGAGCAAACCTTGAGGAAGCAGAAAAGGTAGTAAGTATAGTGGAGAAAATATTGAAGGAGCGAAAAGCTAATGAAACCTTGGGCATAATAACCTTCAATATTAATCAAAAAATTGCTATAGAGGATTTGCTGGAAAAGCGAGCCAGAGATAATCAGGAATTCAGAGATTTATATATAAAGGAAATTGACAGAATAGAAAACAGCGAGGATGTCAGCTTGTTTGTAAAAAACATAGAGAATGTGCAAGGCGATGAAAGAGATATAGTCATCTTCTCTGTAGGCTATGGCAAAAACGAAAACGGAAGAATATCTGTAAACTTCGGCTCACTCTCTCAAGACGGCGGAGAAAACAGGCTGAATGTTGCCATAAGCAGAGCAAAAAAGAAAATATACGTAGTTACCTCAATAGAACCAGAAGAGCTTCAAGTGGAAAATACCAAAAACATGGGAGCAAAGCTGTTTAAAAAGTATCTGCAATATGTAAGGGCTGTATCCAATGGGGACAAAGCAGAGGCTCTAAACATATTGATGTCTGTACTAGATACAAAATTGAAAAACAATGAAGACAGCAAGCACGACAGTGATTTTGAAGCGGAGGTTTGTGAAGCCTTAGTAAAACGAGGCTATGAGGTGCATAAACAGGTTGGAGTATCTGGCTACAGGATAGATTTAGCTATATACGATGCTGCAAAGTCAAAATATATACTAGGAATAGAATGTGACGGAGCAGCATACCACAGCTCAAAATCAGCAAGAGAAAGAGACATACACAGGCAAAGATACTTGGAATCCAGAGGCTGGAAAATAGTAAGAATATGGAGTCATAATTGGTGGTCGAACCCTGATGCCGAAATAGATAAGATATATGGGGTGTTGGGCAGGCTGGATAGGTAATGCTTTGAACCTTCTCTATGTGAAGTGATGCTTTATGTAGGGGAGGTTTTTTGTTGCAGGTAATAGAAGCATATAAGAGTAGTGTCGATAAATGTATTAATATGTCGCATGGTTATTGTTGAAATATATAGAAAAAAGTAGGAAAATAGATATGATATTAGTGAAAAAGTGTTTTAAGGTCGATATATAGCATTTAATAAATTGGAGGTTAACATAATGCCTAAATGTAAAAAGTGCAGCAAAAGAGGTTTATTTTTAAGAGTTAATGCAGCAGGAATATGTCACAGTTGTGTAGATATTATGATGTTAGAAGCGCAAGCGGAAAAGCTCAAGCAGTCTATTGAGAGTTTGAGCAAAGATTTACTTGATAAGGACAAGCTTTATCAGGCAATTTATGAAAAGGCGAAGTCTGAAGGGATAAAAGATATAGGTATGCAAATATCTGATAAAGAAAAAGAGCTTTCAGACTGTATAACTCAAATAGATGCTTGTCGTCAGGATATTACTACTCTATCAGAAGAAAAAGAAAAATATGAAAAATCAATAGCTTCAAATGCAAAAAAACTTCAAAAAATACAATATCTTTATAAAAGCATGAAGCATGCGGTTGAGCTTTTTGAAATTAGTGATACGATAAGTAAAAATAATATAAGTGATAATCTGGACAATGAGTCTGAGGAGGTACTAGCTACCACCATACAATTAAAATTGCATCATATGGATGTTAAACAGCTTAGAAAACTATTTAATCAAAATAATAAGATGATTCAAGATACACTGGAAAAGTACAAGGGACGGTATACTACAAAGACAAATATGGCAATTTACAAGCTAATGGTTATAGCATTAGAAGCGGAATTACAAAATGTACTATACAATATTAATTACGGCAAATTAGACAATGCACTAAATGATATTAAAAATATTACCTCCAAATATTTGAAAATTGCTACTGATGGCAACCAAAGCATTGCATCTACTATGATGAAGTTCATTGGAGAAATCGAGTATTTCTTTATTGAGGCTGTAAAAATAGAATATGAGTATTATGTTCAGAAGGAGCGTATAAAAGAGGAACAACGTGCTATACGTGAGCAGATGCGACAAGAAGCAAAGGAACGTAAAGAGCTGGAGCAGCAGCGCAAGCAGGTTGAAAAGGAAGAAGAAAAATATAAGAATGAGATTGCCAGCATTTCTGAACAGCTATCATTAGCTGTTGGCGACGAAAAAATCCAGCAGTTGCAAAATAGAATTGCTCAGCTTCAAAGTCAGCTTTCAGAAGTGGAAAATAAAAGAGAAGAGATTATCAGCCGCCAAAACGGAAAAGCAGGTTATGTGTATATTATTAGTAATCTAGGTTCATTTGGTGATAATGTATTTAAAATAGGAATGACTCGAAGACTTGTGCCGCAAGAGCGTGTTAATGAGCTTGGTGATGCAAGCGTTCCCTTTCCATTTGATGTACATAGCTTTATTTTCTCTGATGATGCCGTTGGATTGGAGCAGAACATTCATAAGATATTGAACAATAAAAGAATCAATAAAGTCAACCTTAGAAAGGAATTTTTCGGGGTCAGTATAGATGAATTGGAGGAATTGGTATACACACTTGAGCCATCTGCTGAATTTAATCGTACGCTGTTAGCTGAACAGTATTACCAGAGTCTGTCTATTGATGATGTTCCTGAAAATCTTGAAATAGCAGACTATGATGAAGCAGAATATGAGGACGAAGAAGTATAATGTCAATAAATATAAGCTGTGATGCCAAAAACGGCATATCAGCACTCTATTTGTATATAAAAAGATTAATTGAATTGTAGAAAAGAGTATTCACAGATTTAATTCATACAAACCTGTGAATACTCTTTTCATCTCTATGGTTACCCTGTAAAGGCTAAGCCTCAAAAGTGGAGTAAAGAAGGTACAACCATAGATTTAACATATATTCAAAAAACTTTTTCACTATATCAACCATCCTGACTAATAGATAATCAAATACCTCCCACACAATCTATATTTATGTAAAGTTCTCTGGTAAAATAAAAACGGTTCTTCTGCACTTTTGGTGAATTATTAAATTTAGTGATTATCATTCCCAAGCCCATAATATGGAAATATTAAAAAGTATATAATACCCCTACGTCTGCACATATTGGAGATGTTACAGTTATAGATACATATAATTGGAATTTCTGGGATACAAGTTTGGGTAAATTAGTTCAGAAGTCTTGGAATGATTATTGGGGTAGATCTCAAGGCACAGGTCGAATTGACCTACAATTATTTGCTAATAATGGCATGAATAATTTTAGAGCACTTCAAGATACAAAAATAAAAGAGGCATACACTGAGTACATGAGTGAGTGCCTAAGAAGGAAATTTGAAAAGTGATAATATTTAGATGTTGTACAAAAATTTTAATTTAAATGACGATAACGCAACAACCTATGATCAAATAGGCAATCCCCTAAATGACGGAACATATACCTACACATGGGAAATGGGCAGACAGCTTGCGGCAATAAGCGGTAACGGCAATAACATAAGCTTCTAGTACAACGATGCAGGAATAAGGACAGAGAAAACAGTAAACGGAGTAACAACCAAATATCACTTGGCAGGAAGTACAGTAACCTTTGAGATAAATAGTATTGATAAGAAGTATCTATGAAACATTTTAGTTTACAGTAAAAATTTTAACAAATAATTATACTCCTTGAAGGAATTTTGCAAATAAGTATAGAATATTCATAGATGTTAACTGGATTTATTTGTATTCCCTAAATCTAATAATATAAGCAAGAGAGGAAGGATAAATATGGATAATTACGATGCAATTTTAGACTTTTTCAGTAAGTCTGAAAAGCCGGTAAGTGCAGGACAAATCGCAACAGCCACAGGTATAGACAGAAAAGAGGTTGACAAGGTAATGACTAAGCTTAAAAAAGAAGAAAAAATAGTATCACCTAAGGTTTGTTACTGGGAGCTTAAGAGAGTTTAAATATAAACTGTCATCTTGAAGGGTGATGCAAATGTGGATAGTCTAAAAATTGACAATAAGAATGAACTGCTGTTATAGGGTTTTTAGCTTAAAACTGGAATTATTTCAAGCTAAAAACCTAGAAGGGAAGCAATAACTAGCCCATGAATGAATTAAGTTTTATGGCTGCTTCTCTATTTAATGGCAGTTCATTTTTTTGTGGAAAACATAGTATTGAGCTTAGTAGTTAAATTAAAATTTTATAGTAAGTTTATATTAATTATGATATTATTTATTTATGCATACTACGATGATAAAGTGGAATGAGTTATAAAAATGTAATGATACATGGCGATGGGTGTGGTATACTAATAAATTGCATAACTTTACTATAGATTAGCAACTCTAAAACTCAAAATACTTTT
>CALGKJ010000172.1 GCA_937930535.1 uncultured Clostridia bacterium | reverse complement strand
TCAAATAACCAATATTGGGATAATTTTTTATCTTCTGGTTATAGATAACTTCTGCATGGTCTTCCTGTAATGTTGTAGTATTTTTTCTTATGTATATGACCTGAGTATTTAACATGTTCTTATTTTTGAATGTTTACTTATTGGTAGAACCTCTCCTGCTATTTTAATTATAAATCAATATAAAGCTGTTGTCAAAATCTTGAAAGAAAAAACTTACTTATACAACATACAATTTTAGTATACCTCAATTGGCTTAAAATTAAAACTATTTTAAAAAAAATTTTTGAAGTAAGCTTTATATCACCTTGTAAAGCTCTACATTAAAGTTTAGCACCTACCCATATCAATAGGCTGTTAAAAGACTCCAATGTTGACACATGTTTTATTACAAAACTTTATGTATATAGCAGAAAATCAAGGGATATAAAAGGTGAGGGACTATAGAAACACCATGATATTATAGTGAACTTCTGCAATAACCTGTCCATCCCTCTTGAAAATATATTTGAAGAAATTGAGAGTTCAGAGACATTGAACAGACCTGTATTGACAGAGGTAAGAGAGCAGGTCATGCAGGTTCAGAAGCTGTTAAAGAGTAACCTGTTAGTACCTGTTGGAGCAAGGAAAAGGACATTCAGTTTATCTAATGTCTTGAAATGTGGTAAGTGTGGCAATGGCGCTGTTCCTGTTATGGACATAGAGAAGTATTTAAAAAGTCAGATATGGAGTGTTGCAAGACCTGCTATATTTCATGTAAAAAGAAAACTTGCTGATGGTGAAAAATACCTATCTCAAATTGATATACAGAGGGATAACCTCATAAAGCAGGAGAGGGATATAAACAGCCAGTTAGATAACATTCTTGACCTGATGATAAAAAGAGGTGCTGACCAAAGACTGTTAGATAGAGAGCAAGTATTACAAAACCAACTACAGCAGATTAAGAAGCAGTTGGAAAGTTTGTGAGATAGTGCAGATGTGGATGTAGAAGATATAGGCAAGGAACACCTATACCCAGAAAGTGAAGCCTTCTTTAAATCTGTAGATGATTTACTCACATTGCCTTGGAAGTTTAAGCAGATGAAATCAGAAGATAAGAATGTCCTTCTTAAAAAGTATATTCAACATGTAACCTATCTTAAAGACCCTTTGACATTGTACATTAAATGGACACCAGAGGTTGAACAAGCTATGAAGGAAATGGAAAAGTGGAAGCAGGAATTGAGAGAAAAGAGAAAGACATCTTAATGGAATATTGTTACAGATGCACCCCCAAATGTCAGGGGTTTTTGTTGTCTTAAATATGTATAACCCTTATAATTGGCTAACTTTAGAAGTTTTGCTTTTGCAGTATTGCCATCAGTGACAAGTACTATAACCGATGGAGAGAAATATCGGTTTATCCTCCGCAACCGCTCTGGCAAATGCTTCCCCACCCCGTGGGTACCAGTCAACAGGATTATGTGCATGCTGTAGAAGGTATGGGGATTTTTCTTGAGTTAGTTTGTTGGTGTATTTATGATTGGTTTCATTTGATATATTATCGCTTCCTAATTATAAGAATTTAAGAATAGTATCTGAATATATGTAATTACTATACAAATTGTTTAATTATATGAAATACAAAAGGAGCAACATGTTATTTTGATTATCTTAATATTTATTAGTTCACTGCACCGTAAAACTCAAATTCGACATTAACATCAACACTAAAAATCACATCCTTGTATATTTCCTTACATTTTACTGACTTCCAGTACTCATTATGCTTTTCTCTGATCATTTCACCAAAGCCTGGCGGGTCAGAATTAATTTGCTGTAGATATTTTATGAGTTTTTCATAGTCCTTTTTTATAGACTCCGCTACTTCCTTTTCCAGCTTCACCAAGTTCACTTCTTTATCAAGCTGTTTTACTCCCATATACTCAGTAACTGAAGCCTTCAGCTTCAACTTTATATCAATTACTAAAGCTTCCTCTTCAGTATAAGCTTCAACCTTTCTGCTAAACTTTTTTATTAGGGTGACAGCACCATTACCAGCCTTTCCTTGGTCATGATAAATATATCGTATCCCTGCATTTTTACCCATCAGTAAGTATAACATGGCTGTCTCGCTAGTATTTATCTCATAGACAAGCTCTCACATAGATACTTTATATTAATTTCATTTGACATATTATGTACTACCCCCTTTAGTAAAAAGAATATATAAATACACTATTAGCAAACTTTGTTATTACTATTCTCAGGATTACACCAATGTTAAAATATATATCTTTGCATTTATTATTTGATTATCATGTGCTATAATCATGAAGTGAATTACTCAAAAAGGGAGTTTTATTGATATGCAAGTACCTTTAATTGAAAAAAATGCACTCGTACGTGTTTTTAACCAGTTGAAAAATGATATAGTCTTTTCAATATCACTACTGCTGGCATTAGTAAGCTGTTTTTTCTCACAGCCCCGCCTAAGCTATATTGATTTCAAGGTATTAGCCTGTTTGTTTAATTTAATGATAGTAATTAAGGCTTTTGAAGAACTTCAGCTTCTTGACAAATTTGCAGTCAGCATATTAAATAAATGCAGCGATAGCCGTAGTATATCAATGCTTCTTATAAGCTTGTGCTTCTTTTCTTCAATGCTCGTTACTAATGATATAGCATTAATCACCTTTGTTCCGCTCACATTGATTATAAGCAAAAAGTCCAATATAAGTGTGCTGAAAACTGTAATTCTTGAAACTCTGGCTGCCAATATAGGAAGCAGCTTAACCCCAATGGGGAATCCTCAGAATCTATACATATTCTCTTTTTACAAGCTTGCCGCATCACAATTTTTCACATCAGTTGCGTTATTTGCGGTAATAGGATTTATATGGTTATGGTTGTTAAACTATCGAAATCCTAAAGTCAAAATAAATATTCATTTTGAGGCAATCAACATAAAAGAAAAACCCAAAGTTGTGCTTTGGGCTGCATTATTTATATTAATAATACTATCAGTGTTTGAAATAGTTGATTATAGAGTAGCTACACTTGTAGCTTTGCTAATAACTCTAGCTCTCAATCGAAGACTGGTTTTCAAAGCAGATTATACTCTGCTGCTGACCTTTATATTCTTTTTTATATTTATTGGCAATATTTCAAATATACCTGCCGTTAACGATTATATGAAGGCTGTTTTAAATAACGGTAGTACTACCTACTTTAGCTCAATTTTGTTAAGCCAGTTTATAAGCAATGTTCCATGTGCAATTTTTCTATCAAAATTTACTTCCTACTGGAGGGAGCTTTTATTAGGGGTAAATATTGGGGGAATGGGTACAATAATCGCTTCATTAGCAAGTGTAATTTCATACAAGCTATACATAAAGGATAATGCTGAAAGCAGTAAAAAATATTTGCTAGCAT
>CALGKJ010000171.1 GCA_937930535.1 uncultured Clostridia bacterium | reverse complement strand
TATTATAATATCAGGGGTATTTCAGAAGGCATTGCATGAAGCTAAGCCCCTTATATATTTAGGTTTGTGGATATATCATTTGAAGGTTACACAAACTTATTATCTTATGGAGGTGAAAGGAATGGGTAAAGATTGCAGAAGAGAGAAAGATTTCAGAATCAAGAACTTCCCAGATAACAAGAGAGAGTTATTATGCATGCTGGCTAAAGAAGATGAAAACAGAGTTACAGTAGTATTAAATACCTGTGAAGACTGCATAATAGAAAATGTTGAAATTGTGGCTGTTATTGGACAGCTTGCAGTATTCCGCTGCCACGACAAATTCAAATTTGTAGATATCTGCTGCATATGCGAAATAATAGTAGACTGCGACGTTATATTAAGTGAAATACTGGATAACAGCTCGCATTGCCACTGCTAATAAGATGGGGCAGCCTCTTTGGAGGATGCCCCTTTTTGCTGCCCTGTTTGTGAGCAATTATCCAAGCAGATACAAATATGTCCAAGCCTGTGTTTACTGCTGTTTCAACAGCTTTTCACAGTCTCCTATTAATCTAAATACATTTCTCATCCGAACGCTCCTGCACGAGCCTTAATGCTCCGCCGAAGCGTTGGAAAGGGCAACCTCTCCCCCGTAAGAAGCTTAAGGTCTCTTTTACAAGATGCCTAGCAAAAACTCTTTGCACAGTTGGTTTTACAAATTCTTCATATTCTTTTCTACCTGCTTCGTATTGTTCAGAAGTCATTTGAACAGACATAATAGTCTTGTAAACTAAAGAGTCTCCGCTTCTATTAGCTTTTTTTATTTCCTCCAGTGTACGCATATTGTTCCCCTCCTTATTCACTTTGAAAGTCTAATACATCCCCATTATTAAACCTTAAAATATCCACTTGCTACATCAAAGCAAGTGGATATATAACACTAATAATTCCCTACACCATCTCAAATACATTCCCCAAATCAATCTCCAAATCTGAAAAAACCGATACTTGTATGCTGTCTTCATCAGTATATGTATCTGGTCGTCCATATCTGTTGTTATCCTGCAAGGTAAATACACTTACAATTTTCCCTTCTGGCTCTACTATCCAATATTCCTTTATTCCTGCTTTTTCGTACTTATTAAACTTTAGTACTTTGTCCAGCTTGGCTGTGGAAGGTGAAACAACTTCAACAACAAGCAGGGGTACTCCCGAGTAGCCTGTTTTGCTTAAACGAGTTTTATCACATATTATTACTATATCAGGCTGTAGTACATTACATATATCCTCGTCTTTTTCATCTGCTTCCGGCAGCCTTAAATCAAAAGGGGCTGGAAAAGCAAAGCAGGATTTTCCTTGAAGATATATATTAAATTGAGTTATAATATTCACTATTACTGCTTGATGCTGCCATGTCGGGGCTGCTTGCATATAGGGTACTCCATCAATAAGCTCAAAATGCTCATTTTCAGACCAAGTCAAATAGTCAGCATATGTATATTTATTGTTTTTTTTCGGTAATGGCATAATATTATCTCCCCTTTCATGCAGATCTTATATAGTTATTATAGCATATATTTTACTATATATTTATTCAACTCCTTTTTCTTATAGATACCCTGCTCTAAAACTCAAATTACTTTTCGGTACACGCTTTGGTACGCTTACCATTACATTCTCCCACATGAACATATATTAGCTAAATTTATTTGCCGTTTGCATTCTATCAAATTCTAATATGACAGTATGTCTCACTCACTATTATACCACTTCCATCCACCCAAAGTAAATCTTTACCAACACCGCATTATTCAATTATCAAAGTACAACAATCCATCTTAAACACTACCCCTAAACCCTACTAACCTTGCTCTCAACCTCAGTCCTTTCAACATACAACTGCTGTATTAATTTCACCTTCATAATATCATCATGGCTAATAGCCAATATCCTCATATCTGGATATTTTTATGTATTACTAGATAAAACCGATAAGGATTTTACATTTACCAAGGTGAGAAGTGATATTTATTTTTAATATAACACGTACATAACGACTGACTGATGCAATTTCTTTAACATCTATATCCATCCTCATTTAATAAAAAAAGCCAAGCACTAAACCGCTTGACTCTCTGTTATATATCAAATTTGTACTACACTAATAAAAATATTCTTCATCTTCATTGAAATATTCATCAAAATCACTGGTATTGCCGCCGAGGTTAAGAACTGCATTTTTAAATTGGGAGTACTCCCAATAAGTCAAATCAACAATATTTTTATGTATGTGTCCTCTTATAGCAGGAATAGCTCTGCCATCTCCATATAATGATAATGCAGTTGCTTTATATAGTTATTTTGACCTACAATGCCAATATTGACAAATTTATGAATATATCTTATTCTATACAGGAGTTATTTTTATACAATAAATTTGTAAAGGAGGATAAATATGAAAAAAAATATCGTTTATTTTTTGATTATGTGTTTGCTTCTTGCGAACATGTTCATAGGTGTTTTCGCAGATGATAATCCAGCAGAAAAATCTGTTAAAGCTTTTAAAGCAGCAGTAGAGCAACATGGTGACTTTGCAGTATGGAAAGGTGAAAAGCTCAGCAATAGAATTGAACTTTTCAATTCCAAGGGAGATTTATCAGCTTTCTTGTTCAATGTTGAAAACAAAGAAGATATTGTAGGGTATTTTTTAGTAGAGCCCACTAACTATACAGTTATTGAATATGCTTTGGGTGAGTCTCCATATTCAGGATATCTAAATTCATATATCTCAAAGAAAGAAGATATTTACAAAGGCAGATCTTTAAGATTAATCTATGACGGTCCGTCTGCTTATGGAGTAGCTGTAAATGGAAAAATGTCAAATCATAATACTAGTTATTTTACATCAGACAATAACACTTCCATTGATGCAGATACTACTGGTGCTGTGGAAAAACTTGCTAAAGAAAAAGGTATAAAATTAAATGGAACTACAGACAAGACAAATAAGTCTAATAATATGCTGGACTCAATTACACGAGGCAGCTACTATGAGAAGAAATTATCTGTAGGGTACTTTAGAGTGGGTTCTGAAGGCTGCGGTCCTAATGCTGGTTATACTATTATTGATTATTGGGATAGAAATGGTTATCCTAATTTAATTGCAAGCTCTGATACTGAAACAACTGTTGAAGCCGTTCTTGGCAACTCCATGGGTTCATTCCCTATCGGTGGTGGTCAGGTTGCAACATTACCAGATGGTTATATTAATGGCTTATCCGGCTATATTGTATCAAAGTACAGCACAGCTCCGCTCTGGAATGCATCTATAGATAAAACCTTTGCTAATGTAAAAAGTGAAATAAATAACAACAGACCTAGTACTATACTTTATTGGGGACATCCTTATTTTGGTTACCATTATGTAGTGGTTACTGGTTATCAAACTACAGTAGCTGATATTAATTACTACATAATCCATGACGGCTGGACTAGTAATGATGTGTATAGAAATTGGGAAAATGATGTTAACTATATGAGCGTACTGGTTAAGACATATGCTCACTAAACTATTTTAATGGGGTGATATTATTAAAAGGAAAACGATAATCAAAGCATTACTAATTTTATTCCTCATTGCTTTTGTATTCACATACATTAACGGATATCTGCATAAAGGGATAGGCACTGTATATGCCGTAGCAAAAGAGAAAATATCAGATATTCAAAGCACATCACATTCAAGAATGGGTAAGCCTACTTTTTTAGTCATAGGAAAATACAATAAGGATGAGGTTAAAGCTGTATGGTTAGACATAAAAAAACCCTTCAAACCGCTAATTGAGCACACTGCTATTATTACTGATGCAATTTCAGAGGACGAAGCTGTTACTTTGACAAATAATTCTGGTATTTCAGCTTCAATTGATACAATACAACTAGAATATTGCGATAAAACATCTGCACCTATCAAAGAAGGGGTACATTGGGTTATATACGATGGTACGAAGAGTATTACAATATATTTAGACGCATTTACATCTATGTATGCAGTTTTCTATAATGGTACCGGCGAATATGATTTAACCAACTATTAATTTAGAAGCTATTGTGTTCATTATCACAATAGCTTCTTTCAATAAATGGCTAATTGAAGCATTATCCGAGCCTGAGTTTGTTCAATTGAGTTTCCTCATTTAACCATTTTTGAATGTTTTGTTTGTACAAAATCTAGGTAACTACTTTCTCAGATTTTTTCGCATTTACTAAAAACGAGTTGCATATAAACCTTACATCATTAACCTACTTAAAAAATATATTGTTTTGTACAATTTGGCTCAACCTGAGAAACCTGCTATTAAGACAGTCAAAGTAACTATAAAAACACCTAGCAAAAACCTTTGTCTAAAAAGCTTTTCTGCGTAATATTCTATTCTATCATCTACTATTTCGATAAATAATTTTAGCTCATTTATATCACCTAGGTTACCTTTATCTTTTATTTCTCTAATCATAATTTCTGTTTTATCACAATTACAAGACAAAGCAATAGTATTAGATTCCTCTGGTTTATACAAAACATATGCTAACTTCTCCCAATCATTCAGTATATTATCTTTGTTTATAATTTCATCGTAAACACCAGATTTTACATAGTCAAAATACGATACACTATTCTATTTAATAGAAAGTGTATGCTTTACAGCAGTTGAACGTAAAAACATTATCACTTTCTATATAGTTTTAGCGTTGATTATTTAAAATTATACCCATAATAACATTACTCTACAAGCCATTTTATCCAAAAACTGAAATGCAGCGTTGCATAAATATTGACACAATTATTCCTCCGCTATGTTAAAAATTTCTAAGCCTCTATAGAGAAACAGCTTCAAAATTTAATATGATTAGCTGTTTCTCCAAAGAGCTTAGAGACTTTTGCTGAAAATTTCTCAATTTCAAAGTGTCTTATCTACAATCATATACAAATCTAAACACGTTTCTTATCCAAATGCTCCTGTACAAGCCTCAATGCCTCACCAAAACGCTGGAAGTGTACTACCTCTCTCTCTCTCAGGAAGCTTAAGGTTTCCTTTACCCCTCTGTCATCAGTAGACTTTATCAAATGCTCATAGGTTACTCTTGCTTTTTGTTCTGCCGCCAAATCCTCGTGAAGGTTTGCTATGGGGTCTTCTATTGCCTGAATATAGGCTGCTGTCCATGGTACTCCGGCAGCATCATGAGGGTAGAGATCGTGACCATGCTGTATATAGTGTGGTCCGAGTCCCGCTTTTTCCAGCTCTGCTGGAGTTGCCCTGTCTATTATCTTATAAATAAGTGTTCCTATGATTTCCCAGTGAGCGAGTTCCTCCGTGCCAATATCGGTCACTATAGCCTTTGCTTCAGGTATAGGCATATTAAATCTCTGTGTCAAATATCTTAAGCCAGCAGATAGCTCACTGTCAGGACCTCCATACTGTGCAAACATCAGCTTTGCAATTTTAAGGTCACATCCCTCTACCCATGCTGGAAATTGAAGCTTCTTTTCATATATCCACATATGTTATTTGCCTCCCATCTCATAATCTATTTCCCATGGCCAAGGATTTTTTATCCATTCCCATGGACAATCACTAACATGCTTATGAGTCAGCAGGTCATATTTCTCTTCATAAACCTCTTTCAGCATTTTTGACTTATTTACATACCCGTTGTGAAGTGCAAGTGCCCTTTGATCATATGGGTGTGTATCCAAATATAGGTTGAGTTCAAGCAAGGAAAAATCTATAGCCATTATTTCCTTCAGCAATTCCAACCTTTCTCTTTCTATTTTCATTAAACGCTACCCTCTTTCATAATAAAATAAAAAATAGTACTTAACCTAAAAGCTTAATCCTCTCTGCTTTTTTTATGCTCCTTCATAGGTTTATAAAGCTCAGGAAATATAGTCCCCTTCATAAGCCCCTTCTCTGGCTCATATACCTTGCACAATACCTGGTAAGGTACATAAGCAGCAGCTAGTTCAAATTCAGGACCCATAACAGGTAGTTTATAGTTTGGTCCCACCAGCATTTCAGGCTTATAATTACAATCGTATTGGTATTTTTTATTCATTGTCTACACCCCTCCTTAAAGACACTTTCATTTTATACTATTCAGTTAATAAGATTTTGGTTACAGTTAATCTCATATTATAGGGAAACAATAAAAATGAAGGAATGAGGCATAGCCTTAAACCATGCCTCATTCCTTCATTTTTATTATATAAACTCTAAGCTTGTAATTGGAAGGATAACTTAATAAGGTATTTAACAGTGAGCGTGAATTAGAATCCATGGTATGGGAGCTTAGTACTATGTCATTTTTTCCTGTTTTTTGATCCTTGGTAAAACCTGTAACAGCAAGTGTATGCCACGGCACTCCATTACTGTAGCAAAATTGCACCACATCTGCTATATATACTGTATTAGCGATTTCATTGATTTTCTCTATTGCCTCTGCATAGCTATAAGTCATAGTATGTTCTGCATGTTTAACCCAAAAGCTTTTAAATATAGCTGCAACCTTCCAGGAAAGGCTAATCCTTCTATCTCCATCCTTATTTGTAGCACCTTGCTTGCAGTACCAATTTGTACCCCATGTATAATTAGCAGGATTTTTATTATCTACCCAAGGCATACCGCCTGCATATAAGATCTGTGATACAAAGTTGGCGCAGTCACCACCTCCAGAAGCAAAGGATGGATAGGCAGGATTATAATTTTTCCAATAGGTATCTATATACAGCTTTGCTTTGTTTCTATCAAAAAAGCTGTTATTGATATTAGCGTTTCTTAGATTATATCCATTAACTTCTGCTTCATCCTCAGAAGCTTCACTTAGATAAATGCTGATTTCATCCTCCAAGCCTTCAAGCATAGCATTTTTTTCTCTGATCAGCTGTTCAAGCATATCTTTGACCATACTATCATCTCTTGCAAATTGCTCTGGAATATTGAAGTTTGATATTAGAAATTTATACATTCTTTCTTTTCTATCAATGCTTTGAATAAATACATTATCGTGTAAATGTTTCTCTATATCATACAAACAAATCCCCCCATACCAAGCATTATTATGCACAACGCCCTATTCTGCCTATATATATATATATTAAGTTTTACATATTTAATTCCTATAGGGTTTTGATATAAATGCTGTCAAAGATTTTACATTATCAAAATTTTGCAGCACCATTTATCTTTGATAGAAAGTGCATACTTATAAAGCTTAGATGTAAGTTCTTTAGCACTTTCTATATAGCTTGAAACTAAAATACTTTTCGTTAAGCGTTGCTAATCTCTTTGTGAGAAACAACTGAAAAAAATGAAGCTGAGACGCCTGAGTACTTTCTCTCAGACATTTCAGCTTCTTTATATTGTGTTTCTATGAATTTTCTTGTTTAATATATTCCAAAAGCATGTTTGTATATATATTGTCAGGACTGATAATCTTTAGTCCTGCTCTATAAAGGTCACCTATCTTTATGCAAAATGTCGAATATGCCATTAGTTCATGACCAATGCCGCCAAAAAACAATGTAAAGGTAAGTATAGAACCTTTTTTAATTTCTTCTCTTGTTAGTATTCCTACTCCATCAATAGACAAATTTAAGACTATTAGATCCAATTGTTTGGCATTGCTTTTATCCTGACAGCCATCAGGAAAGCTGTAAGCTTTTATCTCGGTAAAATATTTAGCTCTATGATACTGCCTGCTTTTCCTATCCTTCATTTTGCATTTCACCATCTTTCATAAACTTAGCACCCAGTGAATGACTAGCCTATTAGTTCTTCCATTTGATTAAGCAGGTCTTCAAATATTTTTAAAGCACTGTTAATTGGATCGGGAGATTCCATATTAACGCCAGCTATCTTTAGAAGCTCTATTGGATAGTCAGAGCCGCCGCTTTTCAGGAAGGTTAAATATCTGTCTATTGCAGGCTGCCCTTCATTTAGTATCTGATTAGCTATTGACATAGCAGCAGAGAAGCCTGTTGCATATTTGTATACATAGAAGCTGGTATAAAAATGAGGTATTCTTGACCACTCCATATCCAAAAGCTCATCTACTATCATATCAGGACCATAGTATTTAACATTAAGGTCATGATAAATTGAACATAGTAAATCTGCTGTCAGGGACTCTCCTAGCTCAGCTTTCTCGTGAATTATTTTTTCGAATTCTGCGAACATTGTTTGTCTGTATACTGTAGTTCTAAATTGCTCCATAAAATAATTCAAAAGGTACATCTTTATTGTTTTATCTGTAGTATTTTTCAGCATATAGTTCATTACCAGTGCTTCATTAAGAGTTGATGCAACCTCCGCAACGAATATTTTGTATTGGGCATAGATGTATGGCTGGTTGGCATCTGAATAATAGCTGTGAAGCGCATGACCCATTTCGTGAGCCAGCGTAAACATATTATTCAAATTATCATTATGATTCAAAAGTACATATGGATGTGAATCATAGCATCCCCAAGAATATGCACCGCTTCGCTTTCCTTCATTTTCATATACATCAATCCAGCCTGATGTAAAGCCTATTTCCAAATCTTTTGAATACTGTTCCCCTAGAACCTCAAGACCCTTTTTCACTGTTTCCACAGCCTTCTCATAGGGTATATCCATTTTAGCTTCCTTAACAATAGGCGTATAAATATCATACATATGAAGCTCATCAAGCTCCAGCATTTTCTTTCTTATTGACATGTATTTATGCATTAAATGCATGTTATCATGCATAGCCTGAATCAAATTATCATATACCTCATTAGGTACATTATCAGGAATCAAGTATGATTCTCTTGATGAATTATATTTTCTTGCCTTTGCATTAAATATATTTGTTTTAACCTGTGAATTAATAAGAGACGCCAAGGTATTTCTTTGCCTTTTGTATGTACCGTACATTGCCTCAAAAGCATCTTTTCTTACTCTTCTGTCTGTACTCTCCATCATCTTTACGAATCTGCCTTTAGTAAGCTCTACATCATTTCCGTTTTCATCTTTGATTACTGGAAATTTTATATCTGCATTGTTTAACATGCTAAATATTGCGCCTGGTGCATTTATCATTTCTCCAGACATAGCCATAAGCTTTTCCTCTTCTTCACTGAGAGTATAAGGCTTAGCCCTTAGTATTTCGTCTAAATATCTTTTATAAAACTTTAGACCTGCATTGCCCTCTATAAAGCTAGTAAGCTTTTCAGCAGGTATGGCAAGTATCTTAGGCACTATAAAGGAGTTAGCACTTGATATCTCAACCATTAGAGAATCCGCTCTGTCTGCCATTCCTTGATAAAATGCATTTCTGCTGTCTTCATGGCTTTTCATGTGAGCATATACATACAGCTTCTCTGATAATCTCTGCATTTGAGCATTTTCATCCAAGCACTCAAGGAGCTTTGATGCTGAATCTGACAGGGTATCTTTGTAATTAGATATTTTCTCTGCCATTTCCTTAACTTTCATAAAATCCTGTTCCCAAAGCTCATCCTTTGGATAGATTTTCTCTAACTTCCATTTATATTCTGATGGTATTTCGTTTCTCTTTGGAAGTGTCGAACTCTTATTTAGCAATACTATCACTCCACCCATATAAATTATTTGCTGCTTTCATATACATATATGGATTTATATGTAAGTATATCAATCCATATATCTGCAACCATAATTATATTTTACAATTATATATATATTTAGTCTATATAAAATATCATGGCAATCATATAAATCACATCTATATTAAGTTGTACATTGCTTTATCCTATTGATATAATTACACTATATAAACGTTATAGCATATCTTACCCTGTGCTGCACATTTTTATCTATCCTGACACAAACAAATTTATGGAGAAACAAAGGAAGGATGCATAATAATATGAAAAAAAGTAAGACCATAGCATTAATAACCGGCACTGAAGCTACCCGAGCCGAGCTGGTAAGTCAGCTTGAATCACTGCTAAGCGGCTATGTAGAGATTATAAGCTATGCATCAGATTTTGGAATAGATAGGGTTATAAAAGCAGATTTAGTAGTTATATCATCTAGACTTATAATCAGCGAGGTAATGCCCCATATAGATTCCAACTGCCCCATAATCCTTGCCAGAAGGGCGTTAAACATATCAAATATAGACAAGCTGTTTTCAATTCCTGAAGCTGCTCCGGTACTGATTGTAAATGATACCCCCGAGACTGCATATGAGGTTACTGATTTGCTTAAGGAAATTGGAATTGATCATATAAAGCTGGTACCCTATTATCCTGACTGCAATATAGAAATCAGCCCCACCATAGCAGTAACTCCCGGCGAAACCATATATGTACCTGATTATATTGAGGAAACTATTGATATCGGTCCAAGGATAATTGATTTAACAACCATAGTAGAAATACTTGAAAAGCTTAATCTATTGGATGAAAAAGCTCATTTTGTGTCTGCAAAATATATGGAAACTATAGTACGGCTGGGAAGGCAGCTTTATAAATCTATTAGTGAGTCTAATAAGGTAAATGATTATCTGATCCGAGTTTTAAATCAAGTAAATGACGGCATTATTGCCTTTAATAAGGATGGAAAAATTACGGTATTCAACCAGAAAAGCGAAGAAATATTTAAGCTGAGAAAATCTTATGTAATAAACAAGAACATTTCTCATATCATTCACGAAAAGGAAATTCTTGATTTTCTAATGAACAATGAGACCTCAGATGATCAGCTTTTTAAAATAAATGGAGCAGAAATTGTAATAAATAAATTCAAAGTCAGAAAGCTGGATTCTATTGTTTGCACTCTTAAAAACTCAAGGGAAATGGCAGAACTTGAAAATCGTCTAAGAAAGAACCTTATTAAGAGAGGACATATCGCAAAATACAAATTTGACGATATCATAGGAAGCTCAAAAACCATTAAAGCCGTCGTTAAAACTGCAAAAAAAATATCTAAGGTTGATTTAAGCATACTCATTCACGGCGAGAGTGGTACAGGCAAAGAGCTTTTCGCCAGTGCCATCCACAATGAGTCAGACAGAAGCAGCGGTCCTTTTCTTGCAGTTAACTTCAGTGCCTTGTCTGAGGATTTAGTTGAAAGTGAGCTATTCGGATATGAGGAGGGTGCCTTTACAGGTGCAAAAAAAGGAGGAAAAACAGGGCTGTTTGAACAGGCAAACAATGGGACAATATTCCTTGATGAAATAGGCGATACCTCCCTTAAGCTCCAAGCCCGTCTTTTGCGGGTATTGCAGGAAAAAGAAATAATGAAGGTTGGGGGAACAGAAATAATACCTGTAAATGTACGTGTAATAGCGGCCACCAATAAAGACTTGGTAAAAATGTGTCAGGAAGGGAAATTTCGAGAAGATCTTTATTATAGGTTAAAAAAGCTGTATCTAAAAACTCCACCCTTAAAAAACCGCAAAGAAGATATAGATGAGCTGGTTCAACATTTTTTAGTAAAAAATCATATGCAAGGCACTTCTATAAGTGATGATGTAAAGCAGATACTCTTGTCTCACAACTGGCCCGGAAATGTGCGTGAGCTGGAGAGTACTATAGAATACATGCTTGCAGTATGCGAAAATGGTATTATTTGTACCGAAGATCTTCCATATGATTTTTATTATAATGGAAGCACCCCAAGCAGCGATTATGAAATAATTAAAGAAAATCTCATTGATTACGGTGTTTTGGAGGAATTTCTCTATATAATTGCTCTTATAAGTGAGTATAATCAGCAAGGAAAAAGCATAGGGCGCAAAACTATATCCGAATTTTCCTCACAATCCCTATATCATCTTTCCGAGGAGCAGGTTAGAAACAGGATAGACATACTAGCCGAACTGGGACTGATACTTAAAACCAGAGGCAGGAAAGGCATAAGGCTATCCTCTAAAGGCAAGCAGTTTATTCAGCATATATAAATATATGGTTTTTATTGGGGGTAATTTATCCCACAATAAAAACCATACATTTTTCTCTCTCTGGTATTTTCCACAAGCCTCTAGAAATATAAGTAAAAGTATAAGCTTTTAACAAAACGCTAGGTGTATATAGGGCAATCACAGTATATCTTTTCTTGTCGATTGCTGTAACTGACATTCCAAAGCTTTTTAAATATTTGAACACACTGATTTTGCAATAGAATATTATTTTATTTTTCATTTATAAATAAAATCTGCATAAATATCAGATATGGCATAATATTTGCTCTATATATCTACACAATATAAAAAAGGGGGACTTTATAATGACAATGAAGCCACAAAAGGCATGGAGAATGCCAGATACCTATGTTATAATTTTCTGTGTGGTTGTACTAGCGGCATTATTAACTTATCTTATTCCAGTAGGTCAATTTGAAGTATTCTACAGAGCCCTTGATGCTCAAGGCAACGAAATCGCTTCTGTTGCGGACGGAGAAACAACAGTCTTTGAATTAAATGGAACCAATTATATCATTGATGCTACGGGAGATAAAACTATCGTAACAGCAGAAGGCTCAGAAGAACCTATAGGTGCAATTAAAAAGAATAAGGCTAAAGCACTTGAAGTTACTGACGAAAATGGCAATTTAATATTCAAGGCAGTTCAGGAATATGGCAAATATAACAGCTCAGGTGAGAAAAAAGGTATAAAGCTATTTGAAAAATGGGGAGAAGTAGGCTTTTTAAACTTTGCCTTCGAAGGTCTTGTAAAAGGTGATAAGTGGGGAACCTCTGTAGGTGTTATTGCCTTTATACTAATTGTCGGCGGTGCCTTTGGTATAGTACTAAAAACAGGAGCCTTTGAGGCTGCTGTATCAGCAGTAATAAATAGATTCAGAAATGCTGATTTAGCATTAATACCGTTATTATTTTTATTATTCTCTTACGGCGGAGCAGTATTTGGCATGGGAGAGGAAGCAATCCCCTTTGCTATGATTGTAGTGCCCATTATGGTAGCAATGGGCTATGATGCAATAGTCGGCATAATGATTACTTATGGTGCTACACAAATAGGCTTTGCAACATCACCTATAAATCCATTCAGTGTTGCAATAGCTCAAGGTATAGCAGGGCTTCAAGTAGGCTCAGGTTCCACCTTCAGATGGGTTATGTGGGTTGTATTTACTCTGTTTGGAATACTATTCACTTTATGGTATGGTTTAAAAATAAAGAAAAATCCAAAATCCTCAGTTGCTTATGAATCTGATGAATATTTCAGAAATGATTTTAAAGCCTCTGAAACAAGCAATATAAAATTCCAGTTTGGTCACGGATTAATACTTATTTATATTGCAGCAGCAATATACTGGATTATGTGGGGCATTAAAGTTCACGAATACTACTTGCCAGAAATCGCTACTATCTTCTTTACACTGGGGCTTGTTTCTGGTATAACAGCCGTAATATTCAAGCTTAATAAAATGACTGTTAACGGCATAGCAGCCTCCTTTAGAAATGGTGCTACAGATCTTGTGGGAGCGGCATTAGTTGTTGGTCTGGCGCAAGGTATCATACTTGTACTTGGAGATGCTTCCACAGGCGGCAGCTCAGTATTAAATACCCTCTTAAACGGCATGGCTGGTATGCTGGGTAATCTGCCTACAGTAATATCTGCTTGGTTTATGTTTGTATTCCAATCAATATTTAATTTCTTTGTTGTATCCGGTTCAGGTCAAGCCGCTGTAACAATGCCTTTAATGGCGCCACTGGCTCAGCTTATTGGAATGAGCAAGCAGGTTGCAGTACTTTCCTTCCAATTGGGAGATGGCTTAACCAACCTTATAGTACCAACATCAGCATGCTTGATGGGTGTACTTGGCGTAGCGAGACTAGACTGGGGCAAATGGTTTAAATTCCAAATTAAACTGCAAGGTATGCTTTTCTTATTAGGCTCAGTATTCGTCATAGCTGCTGTACTAATAGGATTTTAATTAACAGCCTCTGCTGTTTCATGATAAGGCAGGTGAATAACCTGCCTTATTACTATAAATAATATGGATAACATATCCTAAACATATTACATTTCATTTAATATG
>CALGKJ010000170.1 GCA_937930535.1 uncultured Clostridia bacterium | reverse complement strand
TTCGTGTAATCCGCCTATATATGCCTCACTATCCGATGCCTCTTTTAACTCTATTAAAACATTAGTAAGCTCCTTTAAGCAAGCTTTATTATAACGTATATTTTCAATAAATCTTTTTATATTAAATATTACCTCCATCTTATTTACTTTTTTCCCCTTAGTACTTAGTAATGCTTTAAAATATTCCTTGCACGAGCTTTTATTACCTAAATCCATTTGTATTTCAACCTTAGTTTGAATACATAATAAATGATTCGTTAAATTATAATAATTTTCGTTTTCTTCTAAAGCCAGTTCTATATATTTTTGTGCTTTTTCATATTCCTTCATTTTTCTATACATGTCAGCCATATTGTTGTGTGTAACTATAATTGGAGACATATTGTCTTCATCTGGATAGGTGAGGGCTTTTTCATAGTATTCTATTGCATCCTTTTGCCTTTTTAATCTTGCAGAAGCTAACCCCATATTGGAGATTGCTCCTGCCTTTTCAAAGTTTTTAGAAGCGTATTCCAAGCCTTTTTCAAAGTGCTCCTTGGCTATACGATACTTGTTGCGTAGATGCATAATACCTTTCCAGTAGTAATAATAGAACAAGGTATTATTATCTAGCTCAGATTTACATGATTCTACTAGCCCCTCAATATATTTGTACCTTTTTTCCGCTTTTTCCACCATGTATTCTCTATAGTACATATCTGCCTGCTCACACCAGAAAAATATCTCCATATTCATATCTTTTCTGGGCAGCTCCTCAATGGCAATCTCATAGCATTCAAAGGCTCTGGTAACCTTATTGGTATAATAATAGTTTCTTGCCATACATCTATACATCATGGCTATCTCTAGCTGCATTTCTTCCTTTTTGCATTGCTTAAGAAGTGTCTTCATAATATACTCGTCATCTTCATCCCTATACAGCTTTATCTTATCATAGATATTATCTACAAGTGCTTTAATCTGCGTCTTTATGGGCAGGACTACTTCGTGATAATCGATGTTTAATGCTAAGGTTATAGCACATTTAAAGCTGTCTGACTCTATTTCGTCTCTGCTAAGATAGGACTTAAAGGTATTAAACTGTACGGGCATATCAAATTTACTATAAAAGGTTTCCAAATCCTCATACTGCTCCAGTATTGCTTTTTTTATCTGTGGACCTTCTCCAAGTATTCTAATGTCTTTTCTCGTAAGCTTTTTCATATAACATACCGTCCTATAGTTTTATTACCTATTATAGCATATTGTGGCATTTGTGACAACAGCTTGCATTTAGTCAGACTTAAATTTATAAAGCTTTTGAACACCTTCTGAAAACATACTGAAAACATACTGCTTATAGTAAAGTCACACTAATAATGTTATACTATATAAATGATGGTAAGGACTTTACATAGTCCGAATACAGCGTACCATCTGTATTTGATAGAATGTGCATGAACTGGAGGTCATAATATGCCTTTTGATGGCTCAGTAGTTCACTCTGTTGTTAGTGAGCTGAATAATAAATTGTTAAACGGCAAGGTAGACAAAATCTATCAGCCGGAAAAGGACGAGTTGATTTTATCCATAAGAAACTACAGGGACAACTATAAGCTGCTGCTTACATGCAGTTCTGTATATCCGCGTATACATCTGACTGATATAAGCAGATCCAATCCGCTGGTTGCACCTGCATTTTGTATGCTTTTGAGAAAGCATCTATCAGGAGCCAAAATCATCAGTGTCACACAGCCTGATTTTGAAAGAATCATAGAAATAACCTTTGAATGTATAGATGAGCTTGGTTACAGCAATAAAAAGGTACTCATAATCGAGGTTATGGGACGTCACAGCAATATAATTTTTATTGATAAGGAAACGGATAAAATAATAGACTGTATAAAAAGGGTCAGCTTTGAAATAAGCAGTGTTAGGGAGATATTGCCGGGAAGGGTTTATGAGTATCCTCCTTCTGGCGGTAAGCTGGATGTTCAAAAGATAAGTCCTTTGAATGCCAGTCTCGATGGGTTTATCAGCAGTGTTGGAAGTCTTACTGCAAGTATAAAGGCTGAGAAGTTCTTTTTAAACTGCTTTAATGGAATAAGCCCTGTTGTAGCACGAGAAATATGTCTTAATGCTTCTATTGATCCTGATACAGATATTAAGAATATGGAGCTGGATAAGCTTAACCGATTGTTTTCATCCTTTAATAAAGTGATAAATATAATAAAGGCGGATGAATTTAAGCCTAATGTAGTGCTGCAACAGCAGCAGCCCTTGGATTTTTCATGCTTAGACCTTGAGGCTTACCGTACTTATGAGAAAAGATATTTTGACAGCATCAGTATGGCTATAGAAAGCTTTTATCATGAAAAGGACAGCAAGGATAGGATCAAGCAGAAATCCGGTGATATACAAAAAATCATTACAAACAGACTTGATCGCTGTTTTAAGAAGCTGGAAAAGCTTAATGATGATCTGACTCAGGCTCAGAATTCTGATATGTATAGGATTTATGGCGAGCTTATTACGGCTAATATTCATTGCATAAGCAAGGGACTGCCTTTAGTAAGACTTCTGAACTATTACAGCAGTGAGGGTGAATATATTGATATACCTCTTGATGTACAGCTTACGCCCTCCGCTAATGCTCAAAAGTATTACAAGCAGTATAATAAGTCCAAAACCGCTTTAAGGCTTATAGAGCAGCACATGGAGGAAAATCAACAGGAGATTCAGTATCTGGAATCCCAGCTAGATAATCTGGATAAATGCACAGAAGAAATCGAGATAAACGAAATAAGAAGCGAATTGGCGGATCAGGGTTATATAAGCAGAAGAAAGGTAGAAAAATCAAAGCATGTAAAGGCATCAAAGCCAATGCATTTTATATCTTCTACAGGTTTTGAGATATTTGTAGGAAAGAATAATATGCAAAACGATTATCTGACACTTAAGCTTGCCGCCTCAAATGATACGTGGCTGCATACCAAGGATATTCCCGGCTCTCATGTAATCATTAAATCCAATGGGGCAAAGGTGGATGATGCGACTTTGTCAGAAGCGGCAAATCTGGCGGCATTCTACAGCAAGGCAAAGCGTTCAAGTAAAGTGCCTGTAGACTATACCATGAAAAAGAATGTAAAAAAGCCCTCTGGGGCAAAGCCGGGTATGGTAATATATGAGAATAATAGGACTGTGTATATTGATCCTAATGAAAATATGGTGAATAGTATGAAAAAAGGCTGATGTGCGTCTAACCAATGGTTAGGGGGCAGCAGCCCTTTTTTGTGGGGGAATGTCCCGAAGGATAAACCAGATTAAAAATAGTGACCTTATGTTTTAGGGATGCGTAATTGTCCATAATTGAGCTATACATGAAAACCTGAATAATATTGACAAGTAGCAAACTTTTCAAAGAATGGAGTGAATTTAATTGGATTATGTTCATTTGGGAGGGATTATATAAACAAAGATTTAGATACTACCGTCAAAAAAATTTACAAATTCATATGACAACTACC
>CALGKJ010000169.1 GCA_937930535.1 uncultured Clostridia bacterium | reverse complement strand
TATTTTCTTCATTAATTTGAAAAAGCATTTCATAGAATTTGCATCGATAAATACCATTTCTTAATTCTTGATTTGTTAAAGGAGTTCCTCCTGCATTTAAGTTAGCAAAGATTTTATATAGATAACGTTCTCGTAGGCTCTCATCGTCAATATTAATCTCTATAACAGTTATAGAGGTATAATCCAGTTTTCTTTTTATCTTCTCAGGTAATTTACTATATGTAATATCTACTGTTTTTTCTACTTCCTTGCCATCTACTAGATCATAATATTTCATTTCATAGCGTTTATCTTTTAATTCATAATTTTCCTCTAATTGTTCTTGAAAAGCTTTGCTTGTGTCAGTGATACTTTGTAAGTTGATATAATTATTGCGTTTTTTCTTTGTATACTTTCCTATATAATAGAAAAACATGCTTAAAACACGTTGCTGTCCATCTAATATCTCTAATTGATTTTGGTAATTTCTATATACATAAATAGGTGGAATTGGCATTCCTCTAATAAGTGAAATAGCTAGATCTTCAACCTGTTGCTCTGTCCACTTATAAACTCTTTGAAAGTTTGGTATCACATATAAGTTTTCTGATACTCCCTCTACTAAAGTTTTAAAACCTACATCAGTTTTATACTGTTGAACATTTGCGTCCCCATATACAGCTCTATCTATCTCTTCAATTTTATTCAACTCTTATTCACCATCCTACCTCTAATTATCTATGTATAGTATACCATAACAATGCTTTAGCAATCTATTCTCCATGTATAACCTAGTATTAATTATTTGCCTCGAATCTATATAAATAGAAATATCCTCGAAAAATCAACTTTGTGTTTTGTGTATTCACTAGCATAGATAAGTAAACCGAACTTCTTTACATGGAAATGCCATCACATATGCTACATCCCCTTCCAAAACTCCCCCAATACCCCTGCCAAAAACCACAAATCCCCTCAATCTCAGCTATCTTACCGCTAGTTTTCTCAGAAATCCATGCTACCTCCTTGCTATATAATACTACGGAATACAAAGCACCAGGGCAAAGTACATTTCCCACTACCCTCATTTTAGCTTTTTCCTCCTGTGAGTTAGATTTATCCAAGCTAAAAACCTAGAAAGGGAAGCAATAACTAGCTCATGAATAAATTAAGTTTTATGGTTGCTTCCCTATATATGCTTATCCTTATTTTTGTAAAAGAATGGTATGACATTAACTATACTTAGTCTATCTTGAGTAAAAGGAAAAGCATTTACAACTATACCTACTGCATTAATAAACCTTCCTCCACTTAGCACCCCTGCCATTGCCCACAATCTCGATTTTCCCCTCAGCTTTTAACTTGTCGAAAACCCTGTTTAAAGTAGCAGCAGATGCATCCGGGCATATATCTCTTATTTCACTCTTAGTAAAATATCCAAGCTTTCCTTCGATAGCTTTTTCGATTCTTTCACTTTTTCCGCCTTTTGTGCTTATTACATGCCCTACTCGCTCTTCCAGCTCCTTGTATGCTCTAAGCAGTACTCCCAAGAAATATTCCAGCCATATTTCCAGGTTGTGCTTGCCATCCTGCCAAAGCATAGATGATTTGTTTAGTGCTTCATAATAGGTTTCCTTGCTGTCTTCTATAATCTTTTCTATACTTATGAACCTTCCCACTTCAAATCCGCTTTGATATAACAATAACAGTGTAAGCAGTCTGGACATTCTTCCGTTACCACCATTAAATGGATGTATACATAAAAAGTCTAAGACAAATGCTCCTATCAAAACCAGGGGCTCGATTTCTTCTTTTGAAATTGCTTTTCTATATTCCTCACACAGAGTTTCCATATACATAGGGGTATAAAATGCATCAACCGGCTTGAACCTTATATATTTACTTCCGTCAGGTAAAATTTCCTCAATAACATTATTTACATTTTTATAGCTTCCGCCTCTTGCAGGCAAATACTTATACAAATCTCTATGAAGCTGCAAAACAACTGACGAGCTTATGGGAATTGCATCATATGAGGTATGTATAGTTTCTAGAACGTCCCTATATACCGATATCTCACTTTCGCTTCTATCCCTTGGTACAACCTTATTACTCATTATTTCTTTCAGCCTCTTATTAGTTGCATATATACCTTCAATTCTACTGGATGAATAGTCTTCATTTTCCACTATATATATTTAGCTGTGAGGGATTGCTCACATTTACTCAGCTCAGAAGGTGTCCCCTCAAAAACTATTTGTCCGCCTTTTAGTCCGCCCTCTGGTCCAAGGTCTATAATCCAATCCGCATTTCTGATAATATCTGTGTTGTGCTCTATGATTATAACCGTATTCCCATTGTCCACAATATTATTTACAATACCTATGAACTTTTCTATATCAGACATGTGCAAGCCTGTGGATGGTTCATCCATAACATACACCGCACTATTTTTGTGAATCTCATTAGCAAGCTTTAACCTTTGACATTCTCCGCCTGATAATGTATCAAGTGTCTGACCCAAGGTCAAGTATCCAATGCCCATATCCTCTATGGACTGCAGCTTTGTTTTGATTTGTTTTTCCTTAAAAAATACCAAGGCTTCCGAAACCGTCATATCAAGTATAGCAGTAATATTTTTCCCCTGAAAGGTGTATTCCAACACCTCATTTTTAAATCTTCTACCTTCACAAACCTCACAAGTAGTTTTGGTATTGTCCATAAAAGCCAGTTCTGTTTCAATAATACCCGTTCCATTGCAGTTTGCACAAGCACCTTCTGAATTATAGCTGAACAATGAGGCATTTACATTATTATTTTTTGCAAATACCTTTCTGATGTTGTCCATAATTCCGCTATAGGTTCCTAGACTTGATCTGCTATTTGCAGAAACAGCACTTTGGTCAATCAGTACCGCTTCTTTATTTTGCTTTATAAACTCATGCTTCATAAGTGTGCTTTTACCTGAACCTGCTACCCCTGTTACTACAGTCAATACGCCCATTGGAATTTTTACAGATACATCCTTCAAGTTGTTTAAATTGCAGTTGGCAACTTCCAAATAGCCTTTATGGGGTCTTGTTACTGCTTTTATTGAAAGACTCCTTCTAAGAGCATTTCCAGTAAGTGTCCCTGAATTCAGCAGTCCTTCATAATTTCCTTCATAAACAATGTTTCCACCTTTAGTTCCTGCATGTGGTCCCACATCCACAATATGGTCGGCGATTTTTATTACATCAGGATCATGCTCAACCACAAGCACTGTGTTTCCTTTATCCCGCAGCTTCTCCAGGAGATTATTCAGCTTATGGACATCTCTTGGATGAAGACCTATACTTGGCTCATCAAATATATACATCAAATCAATAAGGCTGCTGTTTAAATGTTTAACCATCTTAATACGCTGGGATTCTCCGCCAGAAAGTGTGGATGTTTCTCTATCAAGTGTCAAATACCCTAATCCAATGTCTATAATATTATTAAGCTTCTCCTTTATGCTTTCAATGATGGGCTGAACTTCCTTAATATTAATATCCTCTGCTACCTTTATTAATTCATCAATCTGCATGGACAGAAGCTCTGAAATATTATAGCCGCTTATCTTGCATGTCAATACTTCCTGATTAAACCTTGCACCGTCGCATAATGGACATTTTTCCTCTGTCATTAATCTGTTTAGCTTTTTTTCTGCACCCTCAGATATTTCTGTTTCTTTTTTTAGATACAATCTGTTAAATTTTACGATTAGACCTTCATAGGTTATGTTCATGGAGCCCATTTCTTCCAGCTTTATCTTCTCTGGAGCTCCATGCAGGAACTTCTCTAATTCATCCTTGGTAAAATCACTTATTCTTTTATTATTATCAAAGAATCCTGATTCAGCGAATATTCTCCAAGGCCATGAGCCTACATTAAAGCCAGAAAGCAGAATAGCACCTTCATTGATTGATTTACTAGTATCCAGAATCTTATTGATATCTAAGATCATCTTCTTGCCAAGTCCCTCACACTCAGGACACATACCGCTAATATCATTGAAGGAAAACCTATTTGCGTATCCTATATATGGCTGCCCCACTCTTGAAAACAACACTCTGAACAATGGATTAATATCGGCAATGGTTCCTAGAGTCGATCTAGAGTTACTCCCAATTCTTTTCTGATCTATAAGTATAGGAGTAGATAAGTTTTCAATATGATCTGCTTTTACGTCCCCATATTTGGGTAAGAAATTTCTGATAAAAGCACTAAAGGTCTCATTTAATTGGCGTTGAGCTTCCTTGCCTATGGTCTCAAAAACAATAGATGACTTTCCTGATCCAGAAACCCCTGTAAATATAGTTATCTTTCTTTTAGGTATCCTTAAGGAAACGTTTTTTAAATTATTCTCTCTGCAGCCTTTTATCGTAATAAATTGTTCTTCCATGGTTATTCCTCCTTGCAAATTGGGATTAGTTTACTTATATAAGAAATCAACTCATTAGCATCATTTTCAGCTTCAGCTAAAGAAGATAATAATCTATCATTGGAGCCTTTTACTATTTCTTTTAAGTCTTCCTCGGTATACGTTTTCAATTTATTAAGCATCACCAATATACACTGTGTGCTATAGCTCTCCTGCCTTAAAGTTTTAATTACTTTTAGTAATCTTATTTCTTTTTCTGTATAAACACGATAGCCATTTTTTTTATTTCTAGGTACCTCCAACAGCCCGTTTCTTTCCCAATTTATAATAATGTTTATTGATAATCCTAATAGCTTGGCAGCTTCATTTCTGTTTAAAGAAACATACTCTTCTTCTGTTACATCATTTTCAAATATTTCTTTAATTGACTTTACAATTTCTAATTCATTATTCTTTTCTTTTTGTATATGAGCTAAATACTCCTTGCTGAGCTCTAAAGCTTTTTCTAAATTTCCCGAAGCAGAAGTTCTAATAATATTAACAACTTCTTTTCTCATATAGCATTTAATTGTTTCACACCTTAATCCTATTCTTGCAATTTTCATCTGTTCTAAATGTGTTTCCGTATAAATCCTATACCCATTTTTCATTCTCTCACATGGAGCTATATATCCCCACTTCTCATATAACATAACAGTGTTCGGATGTATATTTATGATTTTTGCAATTTCAGAAGTTCTATAAGTTCTCATTTAGTACCTCCTTTTTTACTTCCTCAAACCATATTTACCATTATAATATATAACTCGAAGTCTGGTACGACAGTGGAGGGTTATAAGTGATAAAGTATTAAGTGCAATTGCTTTAGCCTCGTAAGCTTAAAGCCAAACCTACATTTGTAAATCCTTGTAATGAAGTGTAAAATAAAATGTATAAATTAATAACAGGGAGTTGTATTAATGATAGATTTACATATTCATACTACTTCATCAGATGGTTCAGAGGAGCCTATAGATATTCTTATTAAGGCACAGCAATTGGGTCTAAAGTATATTTCCATCACTGATCATGACTCTATAGGTGCTTATACAAAGTTGAGAAAAATCAAAACAGCCGACTATTATAAAGGTAAAATTATTCCCGGCTGTGAGCTTTCTGTTGCTTATAGGGGGATGCCTATTGAAATCTTAGGTTATGGCATAGATCTTGAAACAATGGATTCAACCGGAATAGTTTCTGATGAGAAATTTCTTGAAAGAGAAAATGAATATCTTAAAAAATTGATGGGGATATGCAAAAGCCTTAATCTTTCATATAGCAATAATCTTACAATTAAAGGTGGTAAATATTTCGCAACACAAGTAATACATTCTGATCTAAAGAAATATCCTGAAAATGAAAAACACTTCACAAAGGAAGTATGGGAAAGTCTCAATGTATTTTATAGAACTTGCGTCAATAACGAAAGCAGCCCTTTTTTTCTAAACCAAACTACTAATTATCCCACTGTAAAGGAAGCTGCCAACATAATTCATAAAGCAGGAGGGAAAGCATTCCTTGCACATCTTTATGGGTATTTTGCAGATGATTATGAGGAACTTCTAAATTCAATAGTGTCACTAAATGAACTTGACGGCATAGAATGTTATCATTCTCTTCATACAATGGATAAGACAAAGCATCTTCTGGATTATTGCAGTGAACATAAGCTTTTAACATCAGGCGGAAGCGATTATCATGGAATAATTAAACCTACTGTTAAGCTTGGAGAAAGCATCAGTAACGTAAAAATACCCTATGAGATATTAGAGCCATGGCTGCCAAGCAATACCATATAACTAATTCGGACTGGGCAAAGGGGTTTTTTCCCTATAAAGTGCCAGACTACCAAGCTATTCAGTTATTGCGCTGTATATAGCATAGTATCTGGCACTAATAAATTTATCCTATGTTATTGGGTTTTAGTACGTTTCGGCTCAGCAGGTTTACCTGTGCTTTTACCCCACCGCTTCCCATCAGCTTTTTTCCCATCTCTCCTCGAATCAGCTTTGGGAGCAGGTCTTGAACCTGTTTTTCCTGTTTTAGCTCTATGAGGTTCTTTTGCAATATTCCTATTCTGTTCCAGTACTATATTCATTAGTGGATATGGATGATTTTTGATTATTTCTATTGGTTTGGTTATTAGTTTTTCAATATCCTTTAGGTACGCTCTTTCTTGATTGTCGCAGAAGGAAATTGCAATTCCTCCCATTCCAGCCCTTCCAGTACGTCCGATCCTATGTATATACGTTTCTGGTATGTTAGGCAAGTCAAAATTAATAACATGTGACAGCTCTTCAACGTCAATACCTCTTGCTGCTATATCCGTTGCTACCAAAACTCTTAATTCTCTCTTTTTAAAGCTGTTTAGCGCAAACTGCCTAGCTTGCTGTGATTTATCCCCATGTATAGCTTGAACCTTTATCCCTTCTTTTTCAAGGGCTCTAGAAACTCTATCTGCTCTTCGCTTGGTTCGTGTAAATACCAGGGCAGAAACAATAGCTTTATTTTTCAACAGGTGAAGCAACAGTGCTGATTTGTCTTTTTCATCAACAAAGTATACTTCCTGCTTAATATTCTTAGCTGTAGGTGATTTGACTTCCATCTCTATTCTAACTGGTTCTACTAAAATAGAGCTTACAAGCTGTGATACTTCTTGAGGCATGGTTGCTGAGAATAACAAATTCTGCCTTTTTTCAGGCAGTTGTGATATTACTTTCTTTACGTCATTTACCATTCCCATATCTAACATTCTATCTGCCTCATCAAGTACGAACATTTCTACATTACGTATGTTAATATAGCCCTGATCAATCAAATCAAGCAATCTGCCTGGAGTTGCAACTAAAATATCAACCCCAGCTCTTAATGCGTCAGTTTGACGAACTTGCGATACTCCCCCGTAGACTACTATAGTTCTAAGCTTCATATGCCGCCCATAAGTCCTAAAGCTATCCCCAATCTGAATAGCTAGTTCACGTGTAGGAGCTAATATTAAAGCTCTTATTTGGCGAGTACTGCCTTTGACGCTTCTTTCTCTGGCAAGGGTTTGTAATATGGGGATGGCAAAGGCGGCTGTTTTTCCTGTCCCTGTCTGAGCACATCCAAGCAAATCCCTTCCTGAAAGTATTGATGGAATAGCTTTTTCCTGTATAGGTGTAGGATTATTATATTCTTCAGTTTTTAGAGCCTTCTGAATAGGCGCAATTAAGTTTAAGTCTTTAAATAGCATTTTTTCTCCTTTAAATTTATATCATAACATATTTCCGCTGATATAGGTTTTTTATAACTTAAATTACTCCAAGCTAATTTGATGGAGTATGTACATAGCGATTGCCTGATGTAATTTTTTTAACGGGTTCTATATATATAGTTTTCCCATTTATCAAATTAAATATTAGCTGCTGGCATGACAACCAATTCATACCACAAATTCCCTTCAAAATCTCATTTGCATATTCTTGATGTATAATGTATACTTATGCGTGATGAAAATTTATGCTGTCCAGTGATTGCTTTGATGAAGATATTTATGAGTATATCGACTATGGAAGCAGTTTGATGAAGGGTATAAAGAATAAAATGAAATGATGCTTTCCTAGGCATCATTTCATTTTGTTTGATAGAAAGCTCCCCTTAACTCAATACCGTTCTATTAGATACTGCTTGTACTTATGTCCTTTAGCTTTTGCCCTAAGGCCTCTAGCTCTCTAAAGCTTTCTACTATTTCCTCTATTCTGTTGTTCTGTTCAGTAATACTTGCTGTTATTTGCTGTACAGATGCCGATGTTTCCTCGGTAACGCTTGATATTGAAATGGTTTCGTTTACGATGTTTTCAGAGCTTTCCTTCAGATTTTTTATTTTTAGCTCCATTTCTTTAGCTTGCTTCAATACATTACTGGTATTGTTATTTATTTTTTCAAATAAATTATCTACATTTTCAACGGCACACTTGCTTGATTCAAAGGCAGTATAAACAGTATTAACTTTTTCACTTGCATACTGAGCTTTCTGCTGAACCTCACCAAGAATCCTCTCGATCTCTTCTGTTGAATGTGTAGAATTTTCGGCAAGCTTTCTTATTTCATCTGCTACTACCGCAAAGCCTCTTCCGTTTTCTCCTGCTCTGGCAGCCTCAATTGCTGCATTTAAAGCCAAAAGGTTTGTTTGATTGGCTATTTGATTTATTGTGTTTAATATTGTACCTATCTGCTGAGATTGATTATTTAATTCGTTCATTAAAGCTATTGTATCATGTATATTTATTTCAACTCTATTAAATTCCTCTTTTAAGGATACTACCTCCTTGTTCCCTCCATTAGAAACCTCTACTGTAGAGCTGGATATGCCGCTCATAGCAGTAGATGCATACGAAAGAGCCTTTATTTCATTATTACTTATTTCCATAGAATCGTTTATACCATTTACGCTTTCCACTTGAGACTCAATGCTTGATGCAATTTCTGTAAAAGCGGTGGTTATCTCATTTGATATTTCCCCCATAGCGTTTACATTATTAATTACCTTACTGCTAAAAATATTCAATGTTTTAGCAGTATCTTTTGCTTGTTCAAACATTTTTTCCAGTTGATTAGTATTTTGTTTTGCTCTTTCATTATTTTCCTCTAATTTTTTCCTCATATTAGTGCCGATTTTGCTTTGTACAGACAGTACAGCCGTTACCAGTATAAGGAAAAGGTTCATTGAAATTAAATGCTTAATTTCCAGACCTGCAAACATAGTATCCTTGTATCCAAAATAGAAGTAATTCGTAAAGAATAGGTTAATGAGCCCAGAAATAATTATAGCTAACGAATCATGATATAAGGTGATTATGGCTAAACAATAATACAGCAGTAGATAGTTACCCATATGGGGATTTGACGTAACAATTAGATAAGATAGCAAGGATAGTCCAAGAAGTATAATATATCTAACTTGATTTTCAAGCACCCTTCTATAGGTAAGTACTGTGGCTATACCCCCAAATATTATTCCTGTTACAGCTAGATTTATAAAGGTTCTAATTGGAACTTTGTTAATTTTATCTACTATCAGCCCTAAGATTAAAGAACCCCACATTAATTTAACAACCAGCTTATTTCTATCAAAAATGATTTGATTATGTTTCATATTATACTCCATGTTATGCCTCCCCCTAACTATTGCTAAGTACTATATAAATCTGGCTATCTCGTTAGCAGAGTTTATGGCTTCCCATCCTTTGCCAACTCGCTGTGCATCTCCGATACAGTATATTTCCTTTGCTGCATTTTCCTTGTAAAGCTCACGATATAGAAGGTCGTTTTCTTTTCCTCCGGTTGAAAATATAACATAATCAGTATCTATTGTGATTTGCTCAACATCATTAGGATCAAGTTTTTTATTAAAAGGGTTGTGTATATTTTCAGGTGTCAGTGTAATCCATGGTTTATATGGATCAGGTCTTTTTCTGTTAGCCTTTATTATTACGCGGTCATTATCAAACTTAACTTCCTTAGAGGCTGTATAGGCTTTTACAGGCAGAGAAACCCCATTGTTTTTGCCGACTGGCGACCCTTTACCCATTATCATCCACAAAAGCATAGAACGATTTGCATGTACTACTCCATTCATAAGCTCTGGAAGCTTTTCTATAATAGTTACTTCGAGACCTTTTTCGTATGCAAGAGAATATGCTGCCTCACAGCCTGTAACGCCACCGCCTACAACAGTAACCTTTTTGACATGATCGGGTATTGAAATTCCGCTCATCAATAGCTGTCTTACTTCTGCATATTTAATTTTATCCAAACCTTCTATCTGTGGAATAAATGGAGTTAAACCATTTGCACATATTATTACATCATACTTATCCTTAAGCAGCTCCGCTGTTGCTTCTGTGTTGAATAATATTTCAAGCCCCTTTTTACTCAAAATATTCATCTCATATCGAAGATTTTCCAGATATCTTGCCAGATCGTGTTTTATCTTCATATTGCTTCCTGCAATAAACTGCCCTCCAAGCTTATCAGTCTTTTCATACAGTGTAACCTTATGTCCCCTCAAAAATGCTGTTTTGGCAGCTTCACAGCCTCCAGGTCCGCCCCCTATTACAGCCACTTTCTTTATTCGTTCTGCCTTTGTTATTGTTTTTGTATCTTCAAAGCCAGTATATGGATTTATGGTGCAGCAGGGATGTCCCCCCATGATAAAGGATTGTATACAGCCTTCCTGATCGCCAATGCAGTGCAAAATCTCTTTTTCTCTGCCCTCTCTTACCTTTTGGGGCCAGTAGGGGTCTGATAGCAGAGGTCTGCCCAGCATTACAAAGTCAGCCCAGTCTCTTTTAAGAACTTCTTCCGCTTTTTCCGGCTTTCCAAGCTTTCCTACTGCAATAACCTTGGCTTGGATCTTTTCCTTCTTAAAATACTGCTTCAACCGGCCTGCTATTTCTTCAACGTAGGGTGCATCATCAAAATATGCCGGAGGATGGGGATAGAACCAGTTATCATAGCAGCCCTTATCTACATCAAAGGCATCAACTCCCGCTTCCGCAAGAGCCTTGCACAACTCTAGCCCTTCCTCTATTGTTCTTTCCATACCTCGGAAGCTTTTATTGAATATTTCATCGCCGTAGGTTTCCTGAAGTCCTTGTGTTAAGTCAATTCTATATATAATTGGGAAATCCTCCCCACATCTTTTTTTTATTTCTCTTACCACATCAATAGCAAATTGAAATTTATTCTTATATCTGCCGAATCTCCTTCTATTCCAAGGCGAGGATGTCAATTGATCCATCAGATAGCCTTCATGTCCATGAAGCTGTACTCCATCAAAGCCGCTGACCTTGGCATTTATCGCACTCTGCCCAAAGCTCCTTATGATTTTTCTGATAGCTCTGTCAGTCAGCGGAAGATGCGGAAGCTGGGGAACATAGAAATTTCTATTTATTGATGCTGACTTTAGTATTTTACCCTTCAAAGCAGGCTCCGGCGAGCCCACTCTTCCCAGTCCGGCTGTCAATTGTATAAATATCTTGCAGTCGTAGGAATGGACAGCGGCAGCTAAATCTCTCCAGCCTGAAAGTCTTGTTCTTGATGAGCCATCTATCCTTGGAAAGTATGTAGTATCGTTCTCCTCTTCCACCGTAGGATCAATACCTTGGGACACAGGAACAAGTCCTGTAATTATAAGTCCTGTACCGCCTTTTGCCCTTTCTGCAAAATATTTTATCATCTTATCAAGAGGTCTTCCTATGGGGTCAGCCATATTTATATTGCCCATAGGTGCCATTATAATCCTGTTTTTCAGCTTTACTTTACCTATACTGCCTTGTTCAAATATTTTATCCCTTTGCATAAATGCACCCCCTTATAATCTATATATAATTATCCTAGTAAACTATAACCGTTCCATCCTCCAATACTTCTACGGCTTGTCCACTTTTTACAGTTTGTAAAAAGTCTTCTCCAAGCTGATCAATGGTTATTATGTTTTTTCCATTCCATACATGTGTAAGTATAATCCCAGCAGCAGCAAGGGAATCTATATGCTGTGAAAACAGCATGGCAGCCGGTCCTATGCCTAGCTGAGAAACAGCCTGAAGCACCATTCCACCAGTTGTAGAGCCTATTGTCTGTGGGAGACATATTATCTTGTTTGTCAAATCCTTATTAAAAAGCTCAGTATTGTTTTGATCTGCACATATAACCCTCTTGGACTTTTTTAAGGCACTTTTCTGAAAAGCTGCCAAAATATTTAAGCCTTGATGGGTTACTACAGCTTCTCCTTTTATATTTCCAGCAAGAACAACTCTTCCTTTAAATGCTTTTTCCATACTATCCCTCCTAGTTATTGATAACCGACTCTAAAACTCAATTTATTCATAGGCTAGTTATTGCTTCCCTTCTAGGTTTTTTGCTTGGTATAATCTAAGTTTTAAGCTATAAACCCTATGCCTTAACTATTTTTTCCAAAATAACGTCATCCGTATAAAATCTTGCAGTTGTATAGGTTCTTAGCTTGTTTGAGTTGGTAATAACTGGCTGTTTTGAACATAATGGATTGTTCATATACATAAGCGGGCAAATATAGGAAAGCTTTACTCCTGTTGCATTAAGCCTATTAAAGGCTTTCTCATCCTTTTTAAATTTTTCTATAATATCAGGTGCAGCACATAAAATTGTGTTAATTACAACTTTTTTCTTACCAGTAAGCTTAAGATTTTTTTCTATTTCCTCAAGCCACCAATAAATTTGACTTAAAGATAATTGAGGGCAGCCTATAAAGCATCTCTTTGCTATGGCGTTTGAATTTTTCCACATTACAGGGTATGAAGCTTGCACTTTTTTAAGCTCCTCATCATCTATTACATAGGTTTTATAGCTTTCTGCAAGGAGGGCTTTTCCAAAGTCCCTTGCCTCGGGTGTTATATTTTCAACATGATAGAGTCCTATTGCTCCATTTGATGCACTGGCTGCTCCCATATCTTTTAGATAATTTATTACACTATCATTGATTTCTTCTCCCAAAAACTCAGAAAGACCTTCTATATAAGGAACATCCTCTACTACCTTTATTCCTATGGCACTGCCGAGTATCTGAGGGTTAGGCAGCTTGGAGGTCTTAAGCTTTATCAGCCACTTTGCCTTTCTGCCTTCATCAGTGATAAGTCCAAACTCTGGAACCTTTCCAATGACTCCGCATAATAGCTCTATTACACCAGAATTTCTATTGGTACGAGCACCTAGTACAGAATTCGCAAATACAACGGCGGAGGATTCTGCCCAAGATAATATATCTCCCTTTTTAGGGATATTCCCCACCTCAGGCAAATAACAGGTACATGTAAAGCTATTGTTATCCTTAAGCCCAACCTTCTTTAGCTGTTCCTCATATTCCTTTTGTTTACCATACATAATCCCAAATACAAGTTTTTGTAAAATATTGCATTTTACGTTTTCATAATCTAAAGGTCGTGGGTCTACCGTAAATGGGTGCTCAGGTAAAAGTCCATTTTCAATAAGCTCATTCATTATATCAAATACAGGGGTTAACATTGGTATGCCAAAGGATGTAACAAGATGAATCCCTCCATTTATGGGAACTAATCGTTTAGCTCCAAAGGCTTCTCCGTATAGTACTACTGTCTTCATAGCCTTTTGAAGTGTCAAGCCGTATTTTCCATCGAGTTTATCAATCTCATCATTTGTTAATGTCATCTTGTACTGAAACATAAAATCACTTCCTTTATCAAATTAAGTAAAATCTTTATCGGTATTTATATAGAAAGCAAAGGAAAAAGTTTGAACTCTGTAAATTTTTATTACTTTCTATATAAAATATAATAAGCATGTACCATTATGAAACATAAATGGAATATGATATTTTGGACTATGTATAAATGATATCGTGATCTATGCGTATTTACTTGATACTTATATATAGATATCCAACTCTAAAACTCAAAATGCTTTTCATTAAGACTTGCTAATCTCTTTGTGAGAAACAACTGAAAAGCTTAATTTTGAAGTTACTTCTATATATTTACCCCTATATTTTTATATTTTACCAAATAAACCTTTATAATACTATATAATAATATCTTTATCATTAAAGTACTTACTATAGGGTTTTACTATACCAAGCTAAAAACCTAGAAGAGAAACAATAACTAACCCATGAATAAGTTGAGTTTTTATGGTTGATTGCCTATACCTTTTTGCTTCTGTAAGTTACAATGTTCTCCCTTTAGTTACATTCAATAGTGCCAATCGCACTAAAAAAGCTAAGTGCTGAAAGATCCGCACTTAGCTTTGAAAGCATTAATAAAGATAAATTGTGTTTCATATTTACAACTTTTAATTGCGCTGACAGCTCTCACAGTAATAAATACTGCCTCCTAAATAGTTTTCCTTTTTTATTATGCTGCCGCATCTAATACATGGAGAGCCTGCGCTTTTTTTGCTCATAATGGTTTTATAGCCTCCAGCATTGCCGAAAAAATCCTTTTCCGTATCTCTGCCATAAAGCTCCGCCATCTCGTAAAGTACAGCTTTAATTTGTTTAAACAGCATATCCATATGCTCATCCTTTAATGTATTCAGCTTGCGTCTGGGATTGATGCCTGATTTCCACAGTATGTCCTGCAACACACCGTTTCCAAAACCAGGTATTCTCTGCTCGGTGGCGAGAAAAGCTTTTGCACTTAGCTTTCCTGCATCCTGAGAGTATATAAGCTTATTAAAATAAGTCTCATCAAAATCATCTGTTAGTGGAGATGGTTTTTCCTTTGCAAGTTTATAATAGATATTTTGAAACTCATTTTCATCTCTAAAGCACCATATACCTCCATACATATGAATTGACGCACTGACCATGGAATGATCATCAAGCTCCAATAAAAGCTGATGCTTCTGAGGGACTTTTTGATCCTCTTTGTGATATCTAAGGGCAACCCCCTCGCCTATCAATATTGTGGCTGAGTCAGTGCTGATATGCACCATGCCTCCGTATGAATCTGCATTGTCAATAATACCCCCTGAAAGAAGATCCTTATATCCTTCTGGATTGCCGTGATACCATGCAAATTTATGTGGACTATAGTCGGCAACGACATTTATAATCCTTCTTCCCTTTATTGAGCTGTTAATCTGCTTACTAATTGCCAACGCTTCTGGTAATTCTATCATTAGTACCTCCTAACCTGTATGTAAAATTGGTCTACCCAACTTTACATCAGCAATCAATGAAAAGAAAGCAAGTCTCAGGAAGTGACCCTAGACAGACGCAGCTTTATTTTCATATTAACCTGCATACAAAGTGGCTTGTCCCACTTTTTAACAGTAAAAAAATTTTATCTATTTGTTATAAATATTTTACCATAAAATCCTAAATAAGTATCACATAAAAAGAATATCTGATTGATATAATGCAAATGCTATTATTGCTACAAATAATATTGGAGGCTGATACTATGGATGCAAGACGTGCAAGAGATATTGCTTCTTCACCTATTATGGCTAATGTAACCTATAACGGAACAAGGATCTATATAGAAAATGTAAATGAAAATAAAGGTACTGCTGATATACATCCGATAAATCAACCGGAAAGCAAACAAGAGGTATCTGTAGATAATCTGATAGAGCATTAAGAAACAGCAAGGCAGTCATCTTTATAATAGGTGACTGCCTTATTTCTAATGTTCACTTATAAAGCGTTCCAATTCCCCATGCCATTCATCCGGTTCGAATGTCCCTATTGCTGTATCCTCTCCAAATAGAAGATCTACCAGATACCTAGGTTTTTTACCGCCTATGTGCATTGATTTGCAGCAGGAAACACAGTATACAATCACGTCCTCAGCAGGCATTTCATCGGCACGCTTTTTCATTTGCTCCTTAACCGCTTCCACAGGCAAAGCTCCATAAAAGCTGTCTCCGCAGCAGGTACTTTTTGCTCTGGTTCTTTCCGGTTCAATCAGTTTAATATTCATTTTATCTAATAAAGTTCTTACAGCATTATGTACTCTTTCCTGATCTCTAGTAGGACATGCATCAAGTATAGTCATTTCCATACCCTTATAGTCGGGAAATTGAAAGGTTTTGCTTTGTGCCAGCACCTCCCACAAAGAAACAGTGGATATACCTTCATAAAGCTGTCTGTAACGCCTGTCGCAGCCAGCACAGATATTTATTATGTTAGTTCCAGCCTCCAGCCCAGGCTCATGCCTGCAACAGGTTAGATGCTCATTTATATCACCTGAATCCTTATTTAAAAAATCCAGCACTTTTCTCGCCAGCTCCGGCTTATAGATCAGCAGCGCACATCCAGGCGCAAATACTGTTTTACATTTCTGTCCACTATACACAGTTTACAGCCCCTTTCTTTAATATGTCTAACACTATTATAGTCTAAAAACTGTAAAATTTCTTCCTGTATTTCGTCATTTCATTTTTTCGTCATTTCATTTTTTCGCCAACCTATTTTGTATGGCAGTTTATCATAAACTCATGCTTTCTACGCAAATGATATAGTATAACAAATTTAATGCATATGCTATAATTGTTTTATACTATAGGTATAAAATCAGCAAAGAGCTAATCAAGCGTTAGGAGTGATATATATGTATGAATATAAATTTGTAAAAGTGGACGTTTCCAATATTGGTTTTAAGGCAAAAGCAAAGGAGGACTATCAGGAGATAGTACATCAGCATGCTAGAGAGGGCTGGAAGCTGCTTCAGGTTTTTGCACCCCCTATGTTTGGTCACGGAACTGCTGCTTTTTTTGAATTGATATTTGAACGAGAGAAAAAATAAAACTGCACTCTGGCAGTTTTGCTTATTTTAACTATATATTATCAAATTCCATAGCCATATATGAGCTATGTGGAAACAACTGATTGCACCAGCTTTAGAGCGGCGTATATTAGAAGTGCAAAAACAAAGTGAATTATAGGGCTGATATACTATTTTCAAGGTATATCAGCCATTATTTTTTTAAACCTAAAAAATGGTAATATACACCTATTCGATAATAACTGTCATAGTTTTTCTAATATAATCTAGGATATTACTAATTTAAAAGGGCAAAAATATAAAGTAGCATCATATAGAAAAACAACTTTATAATTTAATATTCCTAGTTGTTTTTCTAAAAAAGCTTAGATACTTTTAGTTTAAATTTATTTATTAAGGAGGTAAACTATGAGAAACTTTTTTGGAATGTTTACTAATGATGATGATACTGCCAACAAGAATGATACTGTTAATAATACCGATGCTTTTGATACTAACATCGCTGATGATAGAGAAGCTGTTGAAAAGGGAACATTACAGCTTCGTCAAGAAGAATTGGATGTAAATAAGAGCAGGGTTCAATCAGGGGAAGTAACTTTAAGCAAGGATGTTATAGAGGAGCAAAAATCCGTAGATGTTCCTGTTTCTCGTGAAGAGGTGGTAATTGAAAGAAGATCCCTTAACAATGAGATTAGTGACACACCTATAACCTCTGGTGAAACCATCCGCATACCTGTAAGCAGAGAAGAAGTGAATGTTGATAAGCGCACAGTATTAACTGGAGAAGTTTCCGCTCACAAGAAAGAGGTAGAAGAAACCAGGCATATAGAAGAAACTCTTAAGCGTGAGGAAGCCCATGTAGATACTACAGGAGATACTAACGTAATTACAAATAAGTAATCCACGGACTATTAAATAAACATACGACACCTTATAAGCTACGAATTATATAGCTTATAAGGTGTTTTACAAAAACGAGTCTGGAGGGAAATCATTTTGAAAAGAATAGATGCGAACAATATATACAGAAGCTTTTCAAGGAATTTAGCTATTGCTGGATTGATTGGAGGAGGCATAGGCGCAATCATCACCTTATTGGATAATATAGCCAACAGAGTTAATCTGTTAAATGGTATGTTTAATTCGATAATGCTGGGTATCGCTTTAGGGGCATCTATATATGGCTTAACAGCCGTATTTAACTTTCAAAGGAATAATACAAAAGATGAACGATCTCACAATGCCTCTCTTCGCCTTATGAAAGAGCAGTTTGAGACCTCCAAGGAGCTTGTACCTATAGCAGATGTAACCACTCACAAATCAGTCACTACTGAGGAAAAGACCTTTACCGTCCCTGTCAATCGTGAAGAACTTGTAGTTGAAAAGAAAAGCTATAATGCAGAAGGGCATACGGATAATGAACACACTGAGGTTATGAGAATACCCATAAGCGAGGAACAAATAAAAATCGTAAAGCACCCTGTAAAGCTGGAGGATGTATCAATCCATAGAGAACAGCATCAGGAAATTGAGCATTTTGAGGATGTTCTGAAAAAAGAGGTAGTACGGATTGAGGTTATGGGTGATGCAAGGATTGTGGATATTGGTTCTGAGGATGTGTAGATAATATTTAAAGGCTGCTGAAAATATCAGCAGCCTTATAAAATTAACTACACAGATATATTCATATAATTCCGAAATTTTAAATAATATATTATTCAAATCAGTTAGAACAATCCATTAATTTACTACTGCAAAAACCACTTTTCAGCAATAAACAACTAATATCCACATTATCCTTTAACCCCAATAATATCAAACAGCTCGTACAAATTTGAATGATAATAATTACAAGCGTCATCACTTATTATTATTTCTTCTATATTTATAGTTATATCAAGATTTTTATATATCTTCTTAAATCTATTGCTAATAAATGGTTTACGCCCTCTAATTTTCGTGACTGCATTATCAAATGAGCGAGAGTTGCTATTAAGAAATTCATATATTTTTTTATCTGCTTTAAACTCGTCCACATTTTGATAATTAAAAACCTTCGCAATATAAGCTTTTGTATCACCACTTTTATAATTGCCACAATGACAGCATGCAAAATATTCAAAATCTCTATTACTTACAATTAAAAAATATGGTTTTTTGCTGATTTTATTCCTACTTCTACAGAAGCTTACTAAAGCTTCAAATGCTTGCTTATGCGAGTGGGGTTCATCAATATATTTATCTAAATCAATTACTATAAAAACAGCAATATATCCTAAATCACTGGATTTCTTTACCTTTTTCAGAAAGCTGGTATATCCGCCTCCACCCATATTTACTTCTGTATATGTAATTTCAACGTTGTTATTTTTCCTTAATTTTTCGAAATAGTTTTTTTCGGTGTCCCCTTCTACAAAAAGTTTTATTCTTTCCTTACGCTCTCTAGTCATTGGGTACACCTCCAAGTATACCTTTCAGGTATAAATCATACACATCAGCCTTTTCGTATCTATAATCCTTAAAATCCGCTAAAGAATATATTTCAGATGATAAAGATTCTTTCTCTTTTGATATAATATATAATTGCTCCTTCATGTAGTCATAGGTATTGAGATGGAATATATTATGTGTAGAAAATATAAACTGCCCTTTATGATCTGAACCTTGAATTAACTTCACAATTCTAGAGGATAATATAGGATTAAGTACCTTATCCACCTCATCAGCAAAAAGTACAGCATTATTATATAGTACCTTCCAGATATAGATCGCCCAAGCAAAAAACTCTTTGCAACCTGAAGATTCTCTTTTTAGTTCGATTCTGAAGGTATTCCCTTCCGAATCTTCTCTTACTATGGTTGTTTCTTCAAAAACCTTCTCCTCATCTACTTCAATGGCAATAATACTGGAATCGACTAAGCTGAATATTTCTAAAAAGGTTGGTGTTTTTATTATATCAATATCCTCTTCCTCTTTTCTTAATTGCTTATAAAAATTGAAAGAAACATCGGAAGGAGATTCAACGATCAATCTCTGCTTGACCCAATTTACAAATGGTATTACGATATCAACATGAATAAGTGCAAGATAATTGACAAATAAGCCTTTAGTATATGTTATTGACTCGGCAATATTCTTAAGCTGGCTATTAACATATTTATCATTTATATACACATTATAGCTTACTTCAATATTTTCTTTTGAATGTATTTCCTGAGATTTTACAATCTCCATTTTTTGTCTTTCAAGTTTGAAAACTTCTTTATTTTGTTCCTCTGTTTGATTGGAAGTTCTTATATAAAGCCTTTCTGATAATATTGAACTAATATCAAGCTCTACTTCATAAGTGTAAATCATGTTATTATCAGCTAATACAGTTATCTGAAAGGACTGCATATTTTTTGTATCATAATTGTATGATAAATTTTTAATCATTCTATGATGTAAATCCGATTCGAATAGCAGCTTCAATAGCTTTAGACTGCTGATAAAGTTGGATTTGCCGCCTGTGTTTTCTCCTACAATCACTGCAGATTTAAGTACTTTTAATCGTGGATTAATAACTACTACATTATCTTCAAATCTATTTATGACTTTGCCAGGCTTCATAGTAAAAAATGCTTCATTTTTAAATGAGCAAAAATTGTTAAACTTGTATTTTAATAACACAATTTACTCCCCCTTTAATAAAAGGTTACTATATTTACATATGATATGCAATATTTATGTTTATAATTGTACATTTTTTATTATTATATGCATATTATGAACATAGTAAACATATTTTTTGTTTATTATGTTCATAATTCCAACATATGCAAGTGCTTCTCTGCTTTCCTTCTACATTTAAAATAAGCAGTATATATATCGATTTTAGAAAAAATAAAATAAGTGTCATACATTAAGCTGTTCAGATATTAATATAAAAAGCCTACTGTATGACACTTATCTCTTAACCAAAGCATTCCCTTTATGCTTATTTACTCTTTCCAATTTTCTCAGCCAGCTCGTTCAGATATACCCATCTTTCCATTTTTCCCTCCAACTGGCTTTCCAGTGCTTCTTTTTCGGTCATTAGCTGTTGCAGCAGTACATAGTCTGCTGAGGCGGTCTTGATAGCCTCCTCCAACTGTTGTATTTTTTCCTCCAGTCCTGCTATTACTTCATCTATTTCGTCATACTCCTTCTGTTCCTTGTATGAGAATTTTACAGGTCTTTCCTTTGTTCTTTCAGTGGTATTTCTGCTATTATCCGCTTCTTTTACTTTGCTTTTGTCTTCCTTCTCGCTGTCAGTATCTATTTTAAAATCTGTATAGTTACCAAGGTGCTGCTGTATTTTCCCCTTATTATTAAATGCAAATATCTTATCTGCTACCTTATCCAGAAAATATCTGTCATGGGATACTGCAATGACAGCTCCGGCAAAGCCTTCTATATAGTCCTCCAATATGGTGAGAGTCTCTATATCCAGATCATTGGTAGGCTCATCCAGCAGAAGTATATTCGGAGACTCCATAAGCACTCTCAGCAGATGTAGTCTTCTTTTTTCTCCTCCCGAAAGCTTGGCAATAGGTGTCCACTGAGCCGCAGGAGGAAACAAGAACTTCTCCAGCATTTGTGATGCTGTAATTTTATAGCCTTCTGCCGTTTCTACGTATTCAGCCGCATCCTTTATATACTCAATGACTCTTTTACTATCGTCCATATGATAGGTTTCCTGACAAAAGTGACCTATCCTTACAGTTTCGCCTATATCCACCTTGCCTGAGTCCGCTTCCAGCCTGCCTGATATAATATTCATCAGTGTGGATTTGCCGCTTCCGTTAGGTCCGATAATGCCCACTCTGTCATTTCTAAGTATTATGTAGCTGAAATCATCTATTACCCTTTTATCCCCGAAAGCCTTGCTTATATTTTCAAGCTCAATAATCTTTTTGCCCAGCCTGCTGCCTGCAACAGAAATATCCAGCTTTTCATCATTTATGTCTATGCCCTTTTCATTAAGCTTCTCAAAGCGTTCTATCCTTGCCTTTTGCTTTGTGGTTCTGGCTTTAGCTCCACGGCTTATCCATGCCAGCTCCTTTTTCAGAAGGGTCTGCCTTTTCCTTTCGGTAGCTGTCTCGCTTTCTTCTCTTTCTATCTTTTTTTCTATAAAGTTACTGTAGTTGCCTTTGTATAGATATAAGCTGCCTCTGTCCAGCTCGACTATTTCATTAACCACCCTGTCCAGAAAATACCTGTCGTGGGTGATCATCAAAAGCGCACCCTTTCTTTTGTTGAGGTATTCCTCTAGCCAGTCAATAGTGGTGTTGTCAAGATGGTTTGTAGGCTCATCAAGAATAAGCAGATCCGATGGGTTTATTAGTGCTGTAGCTAGTGCCACTCTTTTTTTCTGCCCACCCGATAGTATTTGCATTTTATCCTGAAACTCGGTTACGCCTAGTTTTGTCAGTACCTCTTTTGCCTCGCTTTCCAAGCTCCAGCCGTTCATTCTATCCATATCAGCACTGAGCTTTATGAGGCTTTCGCTGGGTGTATCCGGGTCTTGCACTGCCTTTTCATACTCCATAATAAGCTTCATAACTGGGGAGTCCCCTCTAAAAACCTGCTCCAGTACTGTAGCCTCTGGGTCAAAGCTTGGATTCTGCGGAAGGTACTCTATTGCTACTGAGTTTCCTTTTATTATTCTTCCTTCATCAGGATATTCAACTCCTGCTACCAGCTTTAAAAAGGTACTTTTGCCTACTCCATTTATGCCAATGATGCCTATTTTGTCGCCCTCACTGATTCCTAGGCTTATTTGATTAAGTAATATTTTTTCACTATAGCTTTTTGATATATTTTCGATACTTAGAAGATTCATTGTTATTCCTTTCTTCTGCTTTGTATTTATATAAAACTTCTCAGATAATATAATCTACGAAAAAATTATTGCCATTTATATATTACTCTAAATAAGCTGATATGTAAATTTTTTTACCAGCTAAATCACGTTAGGCAGTTTGCATAACTTGTAATGCAAAAAATAAAATAACCCTTGGGTATCCTAAAATCTTATGATTACCTCAGGGTTATTTTACATTGTATTATTAAAATTTATAATACGGTTTGAAGTTCAGATGGCTTCGCTGTACAGTACAGTCAGATTATCATTACTGTTTATAAGCTCTTCGTTAGCTAGGCATTTAATCAGTTTATATCTTTGTGACATAATTCCTTCGCTGATATACAGATTTCCTATAACTCTGTTTGAATTAAAGCTGTCTACTGCAACCAGTGTTTCACCTTGCTTTTTTACATAAACACCGTCTTTAAACTTTTCTCCTCTGATAAAGCCTTCGCCATTAACGCATTTTTCTATTGCTTCATAGAAAGACATGCAATACATTTTCTTCACCTCCCTATAATATAATACAAGCAACTCTTGGTATGAACTTTATGCATATTTATTCGCCGATGTATATTTGAATCCTGTCGCAAGGAAACCTTGAAGCTTCTGCATTTTCACAGAAAACGTCCCCCAATGTGTCTTATGCATAATTCTCAATTTTCGGCTCAATATTATACATTTTAATTGGTATTTAACCATTTGTCAATGAAATATTATTACCTTTTTCCTGCTTTTATTATATAATTGTTTTTCTACCTATAATCTATACAAAACCAAAGTGCGATTCTGCTTATTGCAAGGGCTCGCGCTTTAAGGGCATACTCATACATCTTGGTCCCCCACGCCCTCTGGATAGCTCGTAGGACTCAAACTCCAGCACCTCTATGTTATTTTTCCTAAGAGCTGCATTAGTAACATGGTTTCGGTTGTAGCAGATTACCTTTCCGGGGGAAATTGCTAGTGTATTACTGCCGTCACTCCACTGCTCTCTGCTGGCAGCAATGCGATCTCCATTGCCGCATCTGATTAGGTTTACAGCAGGCAGCTGCAAATGCTCTTTTAGTATGGTAGGCAGGTCTTCATGCTCATATACAATTTCTATTTCTCCCGACTTTCCTTTTGATATACTATATACATCCAGAGGATTCTCTATTCCTGGATAAATACTGAATTGATCATAATCCACCATGGTGAATACTGTATCCAAATGCATGTATGCTCTGGTCTTAGGAATATCAAATGCCAATACCGTCTCAAAGGACTCCTGTGAGTTTAGCAGACTGTGTGCCAGTCTTTCAATAGCTGTTGCATCTGTTCTCTCACTGATTCCTATGGCCAGCACCTTATCAGATAAAACCAAAATATCTCCTCCCTCAATAGGATGTGTCTTATCACGGTTATACCATCGTTGTATATTCTTAAATCTAGGGTGGTAATTAAATATATACTTGGCAAACAAGGTTTCTCTGTTTCTGGTTTCATATGCCATTGCATTTAAGGAAATCCCTGTTCCAATAGATGCAAAGGGATCTCTTTGAAAATACAGATTTGGGATAGGGTCAAGATAAAACGGGTATGGATTTCTGACCATATCCCCCAAAGATTTTGGCTTAATATGACTTAATTCTTCGTTCCTTACACCCGATATACACTTTCTTATCAGCTCACGAGGACTATACTTGTCAAATAGCTGCATTAATGCTTCCTGCAGTCCTTCCGTTACAGCCTTTCCCTCCTCCATAAGCTCTATTAGAAACTTTTTTCTTATGTCCGCATCTTTTAGTATATCCTCCATAAGATCAGTCAAGTATACAACCTCAACGCCCTCTTTTCGCAATAGATCTGCAAACTGGTTGTGTTCTCTCCTTGCCTGCTCCAGATAAGCAATCTCGTCAAACAACAGCCTTCGCAAGTAATCAGGCACAATATTTTCAATCTCTTCTCCCGGACAATGAAGCAGTACAGATTTCAACTTGCCTATCTCATTATAAACCGAAATACTTGGTTCTAAATTCACAGAATTCATCCTCCCAATCTGTATTTAAAGTTGGATTTTAAAATGCTAAAAACCCTATATTTTATATAAATCGCATATTATATAAATATTAGTCTGTGAATAAAGCAAAATATTATTCTCATAAATACCTGCTCATATATTTTACCTATATAAATATAGATGACCAACTCTAAAATTCAAAATACCTTTCGTTAAACGTTGCTAATCTCTTTGTAAGAAACAACTGGATAACTCACATTTTGAAGTTGTTTCTCTATAAAAAAGCAGAGTAACAAGCTTAATGCTTATTACTCTGCTCATATACCAACATATCTTTATGAAACAAAATAAAAATATACAAGTACTATTATTCCAAGCAATATCCTGTAAAACCCGAAGATTTTAAAGTTGTTCTTTTTGATAAAATTCATAAAGAATTTTATAGCGAAAATAGATACTACAAAGGCTACTAATGACCCAACTCCAAGTGCCAGCCATTCCAATCCGCTGAAAACAAAGCCTGACTTGATCAGCTTGTAGCCGCTGGCTCCAAGCATTGCGGGCATAGCTAGAAAAAATGAAAACTCAGCAGCTATGTATCTTGAGCTTCCCAGCAGAACAGCCCCAAGTATTGTAGCTCCCGATCTTGAAGTACCAGGTACCAATGCCAGCATCTGAAACATCCCTATAAATATGGCTGTAGTATAGCTTAGCTGAGTAAACTCTTTGATCTTCGGTTTGCGTCTGCGGCTCTCTACAACTATAAACAGTACACCATAGATAATCAGCATCAATGATACGGTGGTTGGATTGTATAGTGCCGACTCTATTATATCATCAAATAAAAATCCAATGATGCCCAAAGGTACGGATGCCACAATAATCTTTGTCCAGAGACTGAGAGTTTCTTTTCGTTCAACAATGGTTTTATTACCGTCAAAGGGATTAAGCTTTCTGAAAAACAAGAATACTACCGCAAGTATGGATCCAAACTGAATAACCACAAAAAAAGTACTTACAAATACTTCTGAAAGCTTGAATTTTATAAATTCCTCAACTAGAATAAGATGTCCCGTACTGCTCACAGGAAGCCATTCTGTAATTCCCTGCACTATTCCAAGTATAATGGCTTTAAGTATTTCTAATATTTCCATTACTATCCCCCCCTATATTATTGCTCCGCCAAGTGCTCCGCCAAGTGCTCCGCCAAGTGCCGTCTCAAGTTCCGCTTTGACGGTCTTTATTCCCTCAACAAAATCATTTTTTCCGCCTTGAGCGGGATGCCTTACCCGAGCTGCACTGATGCCAAGCTTATTTAGACTCTGCTCTGCCTTTCCGCCTACTGCAACAACCTTTTTAATATCAAACAGCTCTATCATTTGCAAAAGCGGCTTTTCTCCCATAAGCAGCTCCCCCTTTAAGGGAGTTCTGTTGCTTTCTCCGTTTCCCTCCTTATGAGGATGGAAGGGAAAGGCATTCCAGCCTATGGGTGTTATTTGGTACTGCAAGAGAGTTTCCCATATTATGGTGGCAGTTGCCTCCTTAAGTAACTTGTTTTTAGCCGCAGCCAGTCTATAGCCCATTTCCTTTCCGAAAAGGCTTAATCCCTTCATATTATTTACAAGTAGATGTTCACTGGTAAAGGGCACACCCGTAAGACGGCAGCCTCTATACCCCGGTGCTTCTCCAACAAGCATAACCTGTGGCTTAAGCTTGTACATCTGACTTAAATAAATAAAAAGATTCTCTCGCCTTACTGCATTTTCCTGATACTCATAAGAATACTGATTGTATACATTAGGAGTAACCTTCATGGCTGCCAGTTCCTCTATAAAAGCTTTTAGTTTATTTTCCACACTCATCAATCCTTTTATATACATATAAATAATATTATATACCCCTGCTCCCAATCAATCAATGTATTCCATATTTTGGGCAATAAAGTAAAATAGTCATTTATAGGAGTAATTCCTATAAATGACTATGAAAGCTATAAACCAAAGCTCAATAAGCTTCTATATATTAAACTTATTTACCTCATCATCCAGTTGAAGTGCAAGCTCATTAAGCTTGTTCAAGTGGTTGTGCACCTCTTCGATAGCTGCAAACTGCTCTTCTGAGGCAGCAGATACATTTTGTGTCATAGAAGCTGTTTCCTCAGAGATTGCGGATATGTTTGATATTTTATCTATTATCTCATTTTTATCATTGTTCATTTTCAGACTGTTTTCGCCCAGCTCCTCTGTCTTTTCTTTCAGAACCTTTATAGACTGTACCAAATCATTAAATACCTGCTCTGTCTCACTAACCGCAGCTACCTGCTCTTTTGTAATGGTTTTTGATTTTTCCATTGCCTGCACCGCAGACTTAGACTGACTTTGTATTGCCTCTATCAGTACTCTAATATTATCAGCAGCCTCCGCTGACTGTTCTGCAAGCTTTCTTACCTCGTCAGCAACAACCGCAAAGCCTTTTCCGTTCTCACCTGCTCTTGCCGCTTCAATAGCTGCGTTTAAAGCAAGCAGATTCGTCTGACCTGCTATCTGCTTAATAGCCTCTGTGATTGTGCCTATTTCTTCTGAGCTCTTGTTTACAGTCTCTACAATATAATTAACCTCATCAGTGGATTTTCTATTTTCCTCCGACTTATTGATCAGCTCCTGCACAATGGAAAGCCCCTTTACATTATAAGTATCTGTTATCTTAAACAGCTTTTTCATTTCCTCAGCCGAAGCAAGCAGTCTGTCTATTGCAGATGCCAAATGCCCTATCTTATGTGAGCCGGTGGATATTGAATCAGCTTCCTCCGATGCCGCTTTGGCTATTTCCTCTATTGCGCGAGCTATATTAGATGTAGCTGCACTGGTTTGCTGCATAATAGCTTCTACAGTACCAGCGGCACTCTTTACATTGCTGGCTGAATTTTTTATTCTGGTAATCAGAGTTTTGTTATTATCCTGCATAAATTCTATGGACTGGGCAATAACAGCTATTTCATCGCTTCTTTTCATAAGATCTTGTGGTATCTTTGCATGGAAGTTTCCTTCTGCTATTTCCTCCAGATGCTTTATCATTGTATTGATTGGTTTGGAGAATCCTATGGAGGTCAGCCAGGATACTATAGCTGCCAAGGCTATGGCAAGAATAGATACAAATATTATGATATTCTTAATATGTCCTATATCCTGAAGCAAATCGCTTCTTTCCATGATAACTATATACTTCCACCCATTCTCTGGTGCTGTATAAATATTAGCAATACATTCCGTCCCATCTATTGCTATGTTCAACACATCGTTTTCTATTTCTGCAAGGTCTTCAAATTCCTTTATATTCAGTTCGGCAACACTCTTAAAATTCATTTCAGGCTTACTCGGATGCGCAAGTATAGTTCCATCCTTATCAACAACTATAACATATCCCGTTCTGCCTATTTTAATATCCTTTATTATCTGTGTAAGCTGGGTTAAGCTTACATCTATGCCTTGAACACCTATATCCTGACCTGCATCATTTTTTATGGTTGTAACTGTACTGATTATGATAGAGTCCGTTCCGTCACCAGACATATAGGCACCTGTCCTTACAACCTTTCCGTTATTTTCTACTGCCTTTTGATACCAAGGTCTTTTTGTTGGGTCATAGTTATTTCCTGTGCCGCCCTCGGGCCACTGTATGTATCCTCCGTCCTTTGTTCCCATATATATGTATGCAGTATTTGGGTGGGTTTCTGCGTATTTTAAGTAAACATTATATATTTCGGTCTCAATTCCGCCGTTCTGAGATGGCGTCATATCAACAATACCGTCTGCTTCATTTTTATCTACATAGGATGTGACAGTATTATCCGCCATTTTTACCGTAGCATTTTTCGCCAGATAATCACATGCTTCACTAAGAGTTGAAAAGTAGAGATTTACCGCATTGCTAACCTGCATCACTTCCTTTTTGGCTGAACTATGAAACACATCTTCCATTAGTCTAACGGAATTATAATTGATGATAAAACCCATTAAACATATGGGTATTAAAACCAGTAGCAAACATGTAATCAGGAGCTTTCGCCGCATATTAAGGAAAGGCTTCTTTTTATTATTCTTGTTACTCATTTTATCCCTCCATCCATATTTAGTACTACGCCGTTGAGGAAAACATATATTTCCTCCTGCAAGAAAAGTGCTTCAAAGTATCTCTTTACTCAACCCCCTGCAAAATAATTTTTCCCCACCAAAACCTAACATTTTATTAATTATGTAACTTTATATTTCGCAAGTCTATTTGTCAGAAGATTCATTACAGAGTTATATACACTATTCGACATGCTTTTAAAGAATTCCTTCATATTTTTAAAATTTCAGATATTATAATTTACCTTAGCAGAAAAGCATAATTATAGATTGTTTTATTCTTATGCAGCTTGACGAGGAGCATTGTATCGAATTCATTAGATATATATGTAATATATAGTACAATTTTACTTTAGCAAAGTATCTTTGTCAAATTACATATATATATATGAAGCCCTAGCTATTACCTGCAAAATCGTGTATAATACGTATTAGCATGAGTTTTTCAGAGATAGCCAACTCTAAAACTCAAAAAGTTATTTCAATAATAATAATCGAATTATGGATTTATTTTTATATTATAAGGAAATAATTACAATAAATAATAATGCGGAGGTATAGACATTTAGTGAGTAAGAAAAAATTAAAAGTAATTCCCCTTGGTGGGTTGGGCGAGGTAGGTAAAAACATTACAGTCTTTGAGTTCGGTGATGACATTATAGTGGTGGACTGCGGCATTGCTTTTCCCGCAGATGAAATGCTGGGTATAGATCTGGTACTGCCAGATATTACATACCTGAAGAAAAATGCGGCGAAAATACGAGGGATTGTTATAACCCACGGACATGAGGATCATATTGGTGCTATTCCCTATGTACTAAAAGAAATAAATGTACCTGTATTTGGCTCAAGGCTGGCACTAGGTTTGATCGGAAACAAGCTTAAAGAGCACGGTCTGCTAGGTTCTACCCAGTTGGAAACAGTAGAGCAGGGTCAAGCTATAAAGCTGGGGGTATTTAAGGTAGAGTTTATAAACTCCTGCCACAGTATTGCAGACGCCATGGCATTGGCAATACATACTCCTATAGGCATAGTTATACATACGTCAGATTTTAAGATTGACTATACGCCTATACATGGAGATATTATCGACCTAATGCGTTTTGCAGAGCTTGGCAAGCAAGGCGTTCTCCTGCTTATGAGCGACAGCACAAACGCCGAGCGCGAAGGCTATACCATGTCGGAAAGAATAGTAGGAGAAACCTTTGACAGGATTTTTACGGATGTAAAAAATAGAATAATAGTAGCTACATTTGCATCCAATATCCATAGAGTTCAGCAGATTATCAATGCAGCCATTAAATGCAAGCGAAAGGTAGCTCTCAGCGGCAGAAGCATGATAAATGTTGTAAATGTTGCACTGGAGCTAGGATATTTGAATGCACCCCCTGGAACAATCATTGATATTAATGATATAAACAAATATCCCCATGATAAGCTAATGATAATTACTACAGGCAGTCAAGGCGAGCCTATGTCAGCTTTATCAAGAATGGCGGCATCAACCCACAAGCAGTTGGATATAATCCCCGGAGATTTAGTAGTAATTTCTGCAACCCCTATACCCGGCAATGAAAAAACAGTTTCAAGGGTAATCAATCAACTGTTCAGAAAGGGTGCAAATGTCATATATAACTCCCTTGCAGAAATACACGTATCAGGACATGCATGTCAGGAGGAACTAAAGCTGATGTACAATCTGGTAAAGCCCAAGTTTTTTATGCCTGTACATGGCGAGTACAGACACCTGAAGCAGCATGCCAATTTGTCTCAAACGATGGGTCTGCCAAAGGAAAATACCTTTGTAATGGATATCGGCAATGTACTGGAGCTGGATAGTCAGACTGCCAAAATCACAGGAAACGTAACTTCCGGGCATATATTAGTAGATGGTCTAGGCGTTGGCGACGTTGGAAATATCGTCCTACGGGACAGAAAGCTTTTATCACAGGATGGCTTGGTTGTAGTTATTATAACTCTTGAAAAAGCTACAGGTACTATTATTGCAGAGCCGGATATCATTTCAAGGGGCTTTGTATATGTCAAGGAATCAGAGGAGTTAATCGAGCAGATGCGAAAAATTGCAGTAAATGCTTTGTCGAAATATGACGGAAAAGAATGGACTACAATCAAAATGATCGTTAAGGATGCTCTAAAGGAGTATTTGTATAATAATATTAAGAGGAACCCTATGATAATACCTGTAGTAATCGAGGTATAAGATCGAGTAATGTAATAACAGGCATGAGCAATATTATCTTAGATATTACTCATGCCTTTTTTATTACCCAAGGTACCGCTACCTCATAGGAATGCTTTTCAATATAAGCTTTAGTATATATCATTGTAACTCTTTGTATCAAATGCTATAATATACCTGTATTTTATAAGAAAGGGTATGAAGCATATGAGCAAGCTGCGTTTTGATGATGTACAAGTATTGGGAGAAGGTCCTCAAATAAGAAATGTTATAAAGCAGAAATATAAAAGTGTTAAGGATTTTTATGAAATACACAAGGATAGTATGTCTATGACCTATAATGGCTTTCGCATGTGCTTCAGTATGAACCACATAAATACCGATACCTTTAAATGCATAATAACAAAGCTGCTGAATGTAGATTATAAATCCTTGTTTATTCCTGTGGAAAAGCAGATCACCACCTATATACATAGCATATATGATAATATACGAGAGTACGGCGAGGAGGATGACCAGCTAACCTTTGACTATCTGCTGGACTGGTGCAAAAAGGAAAATATGATGGTGGAAACAGCAATGATGTATCGAGCAAAGGCAAGAAACTACTACCGCACAAATATGATGAAACTTTGTGTAGAGGCTTACGAATATGCTATAAAGCTTATGCCCAAATCAGAGATAAACATGCTTGTACTTTTTCACTGCGAGCTGGCAGATGATCTATTTAGAGAAAATATGCTTGAAAAAGCAAATAAAAGATATAGTCATATAGAAAATATGATAAAGCTGCATAAGCCAAATCTGGATAATACAACCTTATATTCCTACTATTATTGGCGAGGTATAACCTTTATGTATGCTGATAAAACCGCTCGTGCCATTGATTTTTTTACAACAGCGGCAGAGTATGCTCCACGAAACTTTCAAAAGGCTAGCTCTATATCCAATTTAGGACTTACCTTGAAAAGGAATAAACAGTATAGCGAGGCACTGGAGTACTATCACGCAGCCTTGGAATACCCTGATGAGTCAAACGTCTTAACTCAAGGGCATATATACAATAATATGGCTATGGCATATAAAGCTATCAAAAACTATACATTCGCAATAGAGTTTGTCAAAAGGGCTTTAGAAATATCAGAAAAACAAAATGATATAACAACTAAATTAATTTTTACGTCTACATATGTAGAAATACAAATAGAAATGGGAAATACGGAAGCCTACAAATTATACTTGGATGTACTTCTAAGTACTAAAGGCAAGCAATTACAAAACAAACCAGATATATTAAAGGATATAAGATCTTTCATTGATTTTATAGGTAATATACGTTGCCTGAATGAGCTTATAGATGTTATAATAGTGCTTAAGAAAGCATCAAACAGCATTGAATATAACGAAGGACTAATAAACTGTATAGGACTTAGCACTATGAAAATTAGAGAATTATCTAACGAGGGGGTATAAGATGAATAAGCTTATAAAACCTATATTGGCAATTTGTATAGCTGCTACTTTATTACTATCGACCTTTATTGTTACTTTCGCCGGTGACAGTAGTGACCCCGGTGTTGGCAAATGTATATTTGTACCCAAGCTGGAAGCGATACAATAATAAAAAAGAAGCATATTATATATCAGTGTGTAGTGATATATTATATGCTTCTTTTTTATTGGCTAAATTTCTATTTACCTAAACGTTACGTCTATTCTTCCCAACCCAGTTACCGCAAAGCCTGTATCATAATAAGCATTGTAATTTGTAGTCATGGTAACATTTACCGTTTTTGTAGTTGCTCCACCAAAAGCTGTTTTAAGTTGGGATTCCCCAGTAACCTCACCAAAGCCCGGTACACTAACCTTTACACCAGCCTTGTTCACCAGTTCCAAGGCTGCCGAAAAGGATATTGATGATGTTGTAGAAACTGTTTCACCCTTGCCTTGAACTCTAACTACAGCATAATAATTTCTCAAGTCACTACTACTTGTAAATGTTGGTTCATTTATTACATCACAGCTTAGTGAATTAACATATATACCCGATTGAGGTTCTGAAAACCATAATACCGGTCTCGTATCCCCATAGCGCGCCTCGTAGAATGTTCCTCTTATTACCTTTACCTCTAGCGACCCATTACGGATACGCCACATACCTTTAGATTGTCATAATCAGAGGTAGTAGCTACGACCGTAATCCCAAAGCTATCAGCAGATTGTATATCCTCTTTGTTTTCTGTCATTTTCTTAATAAACTCTTTAGCAGATTTAGGGTACTTAATATCACATTCTACCCAATCCTCAGCACTGATAGCTATTAGCTGAGTACATACAAGGCATAATGCCAGCACCATGCACATAACAGTTTTTTCTATTTTTTTCATACTATCCCTCCTAAATATATTTATTACTTATACATATTACCACATAGATTATATAATGTAAATAATGTTATTTAATGTATTTATTGCATTTAATTGTTATAGTATGATAATATTATATATATCATTTGTTTATATTTGTCAAAAGGAGGTTTTTTTGTGACTAAAAAAAAGATAGTAATTATACTATTAATAATGCTAGTGATTGTATTAGCAAGTAATTTTCTATTCCTAAACTTGGGAAATTATTATTATGCCAATGGTCAACATCATAAATCAATAGCAATGTATGATAAGGTTTTTATTAAAAACACTATCAGCAGTGATATATTAGTACAAACAGGTATTTCTCAAACAAAGCTTAAAAATTATAATAAAGCAATTTCCATATTTAACGAACTTGAAACTGATGCATCTGGCATAGAAAAATATGCGAAAGATGTATATTATAGCAAAGGGATTTGTTATTATTTTACTAACGACTATAACAGTTGTATAGTTTATTTAAACAAGTATAGGGAATTTGAAAACAATAAGCTATTGCTAAAAATAATTTGTCCTTACCTTTTATATTCATATTTTATACAGGAAATGTATAATGAGTGTATTGATACAGCTAGTTATTTTCTCAAGGATTCTGATGGTGATCCAGCCTATGAAAATAGCATCCTAAATTTTAAATATGACTGCTATTTTAAGCAAAAGCAATATGATTTAGCTTGGGAAGTAAATCAACAAATAATTTATAACCAACCGAATGATCCCAGTAACTATTTGGGAAATTATTTAATATATGTCGAAACTAAGGGTATAGAATATGCTAGAAATTATTTGCTTGAGTTAGAAAAAATGTTTCCCGATGATGATACACTAAAAAAGTTTTTGCACAAATAAGCTATATAATTCCCAATAACCATGTTACATTATCGTCAATTTGCATTTGATAGACAGCAAACGAAAGAGGTTGAGCAATGTAAATTATTTATTGCTTTCTATATAATTGGAGGATATCTCAGCTATTATGATGAGTAATACAATAATAAAAAGAAGTATCTCATATCAGTTTGTAATGATATAGCGATGCTTCTTTTTTTATAAGCTATAATAGTGATACTAAATTTCCGATCTTGAATTAAGTCCTAATAGAAAAATGAATTCACTATATAATATATAGTAGTGCTCCCAATTCTGCTTATTAGCGTTACTCCTTCTCATATTTATCTCCAATATGCTTTTGCTTCGTCTTCGAGAATCTTTAGTCGTGTATAGTAGTCTGGAAACTCATTTAAATGTGCAAGTGCAATTTTGCCAGTCAATATCGGATCGTCTTCTGTTACATTTGTAGACATGTCTATTTTTCCGTGCTCCAGTTCTACATTTACGCCCATCCAGAACTGGTTTAAATCAAATTTAACCTTGCTAAAGTCAATATTAAGAAGTAGTGCAATAGCCCCAGCTTCCTCTTTTGAGAAGCTCCCTTTACTGACAGCGGTATTTAATTCTTCTTTAAGGTAATCCATCCCATAGTAAGGACACTTTATATATGAAGCTGCATATAGATTATTGTTATACAATTTGCTTACCCCCTAGATTTACTATCTGCTGCTATTATATGAAAATAAACTAAAAATGAGCATGTACCATGGTCTTTGAAAGCATATTGCAGAATCCGAAAAGAACAATCACCATACAATATTTGTAAGCGTTCAATCACCATAATTTTTTACCTAATATTTTGTAATAAAACCCCATTAAAGCAACTTCGATAAGTGTATATTATCTAATTTCGCTCTGCATAACCTACATTTTTTCACAAAATATATGACTAATTTATCCAGTTAGCAATTTGATGTGTTCATGGTATTTTTTTACATGGACTCTTTCCATTTATTTGGTATAATTTTCATATGTGGTTGTTAATGGTAAATATGATTTAGGAGGTGAAATTATAAATCAAAAAGTGAAAAGCTGGATTTCTCCAGCCTCTAGCATATACGATAAGATGTACCGACCAAAGTCCTTCTTATGTATATACTTATAATATTATCACTTTTTTCGATGTACTACAACAACCCACAAAATTAATAAATGGAGGGATAATATTATGGTTAAACTACGTTCTTTTATTTATGGGGATATCGAGCTTCCTCCTCCGAGTGATATTGTGATTCGACCTATTCCAAAGGATGAAGAGGAAGACAATAAAAGGATATAGTAATTGCAAGCTTTAGATAGCAGAGAGTCTCTATATATTATATATAGAGACTCTCTGCTAGTTTTTCATGTATCGGATATGAGGTAACATTCGCTGTTAATTATTCGTCTTGGGGTTCAATTGTTACCGTTACATCTATTGTTGCTGTAGCAGTTCCCTTTGTGAAGGTTATTGTTATTACTGCTGTATTGTCTACCGCACCGATTGCAGCATGTTTAGCTAATGATATTGAAGTATTTCCTACTGTAGTCAAATACTCGCCAGCATCTGTCTTCTCTGCGTATCCAACTGTTACTTCAGTATTTGCAACTTCATCTGCAATTAGTTTTATAATCATCTCTAATACATCTTCATTAACATCTACTATTTCCATAGCCGTTGCTTGTATTAATGCCTCCTCGTGTCCTACCACTGCCAGTTGCTGCACTCGTCACCGTTCCAGTATAACTTCCTGTGCCTGTTGCAGTAACTTTTATAAATTTTCCTGCATCATCGTCAGTTAGTGTATAGGTGTTTGCTGTTGCTCCTGCAATGTTTGTATAAGTTCCACCCCCTTACAACGATGGTAATAAACGTAAATTAGGCAAAATAAGGCTGTTATAATGAAGATTTTATTTTGTGAAATTTCAAAACATTATTTCAATTTGAAATTCTAACCCACTTTTATAATATAAAATTAGTTAATCTATATAGATAGTGATATAGGAATTCTGTAACAATAGTATATTGTAATAATAGTATATTGTAATAATAGTATATCGTAATTATTTACATATAATTGCACATTATACCTGTAGCTTAAAAAAAATATGGTAAATATTAAAACAGCTTCCTAGATATATAAATATCAGAGAAGCTGCTTTTACTCCTTTAGTAATTCCTTTTGAATAATGTTATTAAGGTGTTAATAAGTACAATAATACTGCCTAACATGCCCACGCACATAAAAGCTATTTTTAACGTGAATTTGTCTCCAACTACTCCTATCAGCGGAAATAAGGTAATCATAAAAAAACTAAATATCATACTGGCAAAGGATAGTATCGTAGCTCTGTATTCACTGGGTATCATTTTATTAATATAATCACTCATGGCTACATATATGATTCCTTCAACTACACATAATAGGATAATAAATACATAGTGATATTGGGTTAAGACTATTCCCCAGATACATATAACTACTATTATTGGCATTAATAATAAAATCCTTTGCTCATCCATCAGCTTTTTTATACGATAGGTCTGAGATGCTGCCAAAGCTGCAAATAAGCAGGATGCACCATATATCAGTCCAATCATTGCTTCATTATATCCGTCCGCCTTAAGGTAGGTCTGAAAATAATAGAAAATACAGGTGCAAACTGCAAGTATAATTTGAGTAAATAACGCATAATGTCCAATCTTAGGCTCGTTTTTTAATACAGCGATACTTTCCGACAACTGCTTCATAAATACATTTTCTTTATCATGGGACTTTATCCTTCTTCCCAGACTAGGCTCCTTGAAGGTAGCTGCCTGTAATAGAGTAATGGCAATAATAAATATAGTAATAATAAAAGCTGTCGGATAGCTTTTAGATGCTAAATACCCACCTGCTATAAAGGATATAATACTAGCCATTTGGAAAAATACTTCTTTTTTTCCGTTAACCTTTATAAATTCATCCTCTTGTCCGATTTCCTTTAAGGAGTCGTAAATAAGTGCGTCTCCTGCACCCGATTCAAGGTTGTAGGATAGAGCCGAAAATACAAAGGATATAGCAAACCAAAGAAAGCTATTGGATTGCAGTAACAAAATTACGCTTATCAAGGATGCTGCACGACTCCAGATCCTGCTGACTTTTCTGCCGAAAATATCTGCTACTGCACCAGTAGGTACTTCCATAGTAAAGGAAGTAATGTGAAAAATGGTTTCCAATAAGCCTATCTGAGTAAGACTCATTCCCTTACTGGCAAGATAAATCATCCATACAGCTCTAGTCAAATCCATATTTTGTAATAATACATATATATAATTTTTATTAATATTATTCTTTAATTGTATATTTGCTTGCATATCTAATCTCCCTTTATATTTATTGTTTTTTCTTGCCCACCCACCAAGTATATTCAAAATTCCTAAACGAATAAACTCTGAAAATGAGGCATAAAAAAGCCCCTAAGTAGAACTCTCCTTAGGGGCTTTTTATACATAGCAAATATATTAAAGGATATAATCTTCTACATTATCAGGTTTACATAATATTCGATTTTGAACAGACTTATCCCTTGTGCCTCCAAAATCAAATGTTATCGCATGAGAATATGCCAGATATTTAATTATGCATACCTTGATAATAGACTCCATCCTTTACACCTCCTATAATACAGATACTACTATTTTACTTTATTCTTGCACAATATTCAAATGTTAATTTGTAGCATTGAATCTACCATAGACTCTATATTTAGTTTATTATGTTATAATAAGCCTCGGAATAATATAGTCCCTTTCCAAATTAAAACTGCCCTTAATAAGGGGTGTAGAATCCTCCTCTACATAATCCTCCATAAGATAGTCAATTTGCAGCCAGTCAGGATTAAAGCCAAACTGTATTTTGCTTACCTGCTCAAAGTCAAGATATGGCTTGATTTGCTCAAAGCTTACAGGTTTTTTAGCAGCTATGTCATATATAGTCAATATATCGTCCTGCTGCTTGGCTATCAGCATTATATCAAGCTCTGGTATCTCATAGATATTATCTCCGAACATTAGTATCAGGTAAAACCAGTTTATTGCATACTGGTTTTTGCAGTCTAATATTTGTGAGTATTGTGTTCTTCCTTTTAAATAGCCATCAATTTTTGGTTCAGTCACATCCAGCTTTATCATGCCCTTACCCTTTTGCAAACTGCAATCTATATATGGCTGTTTGTATGCAAAAGGCTTGAATCCAAGCTTCAAATAAAAATTCAGGGCATCGTTGTCTCCATTAAGGAATATAGGCTTATCAGGATATTTGCTAAAAATATGCTCCATTATTTTTCGGGATAAACCCTTGCCCCTGTGTTCCTCTCTAGTAGCTACAGAGCCTAACTGCAAGTATTCACACTGTCTCCCGTTTACCAGCATTTTCATCTTATATGCCGAGACATTGGAAAGCATTATATCATTTTCAATTATGGAATACCTTTCATAGTCATCATTCCAAAGGTTTTTGTCATGCCATTTCTCGAAGGTGAAGCCAAAGGTATCCATTATCAAGGCGTTAAGCTGTTCCTTGTATCTATCTGTAGCGTTAGATGCATTTGTCATTGTTATCATAATTATCTCTCCTATATCTAAATAAATTTGTACTCTTTATAGAAAGCTTATATAGAGAAACAACTTTAAAATTAAAGCTTTCCAGTTGTTTCTCACAAATAGATTAGTAACTTTTAATGAAAAGTATTTTGAGTTTTAGAGTTGGTTATCTATAGCATATAAAAGGACTGTAAAAAGATATATCTTCTACAGTCCTACAATTAACATTTATTATCTATCGTATGAATATAGATACGTGAATATGATTGCACTTATGGCTATGCATATTGACTCACGAATCTATGCTAATAATTGTTTTTGTATAAGTAAGCTACCTTTTTAATTGCTGTTTCTATAAAAGAGTACATCAAAACAAGCCTGAGAATGTTCAGGCAAAACTCTATACGAAACATGTATTAATTTGTTATCAAATTAATATTAGCAATTAACAGGTGTCATAGCTTGTTTTCCTCCTTTGTTTTGGGGTTAATATCATTATACATAATAATGGCTGTGTACTGCAATATGTTTGAATATATTGCAGTAAAAAAAGAAGCCCTTCCTTTTACGGAAGGGACTTCATATACAGTCTGTGACTGCTATTGTATTGTTGTTGTTGCTCCGTTGTTGACGGTGTATGTGCCTGCTAAGTCGGATTTCTTGACTCCATTTATACCGTATACAGCTAGTGTTATTCCTGTACCTGACTTGACTGTTAAGCTGACACTGCCGCTTGTGCCTATTCTGGCTGTTCCTAGTATCGTTCCGTTTTGGATTGCAGCAACTATGTCGCCTTGTGTTCCAGTGACTGTTCCCTGCATATAGCCATATCCTGTTGTAAGGTTGGTTACAGTTTTGGTGTCTAGTGTTGTACCAGTGCTTGTTCTTATTCTCAGGCTTAAGGAGCTGGAGGTTGATACTACCCTTACTGTTGCTGCTAAAGGAGCTGAACCTGACACTGTATTATAGCCTGAGGTCGTCCATGTTCCATTATTATTTACCTGCCCTACCTGCGTTCCTGAGGAATTATATGCTCCAAATTGCGGATTTGTTACATTACCGCTTATGGCAATTGCAAATGCCTGATTGTTATAGGTGTAAGCTGGATATAAAGCTAATGAAGGTGCTGCAGTAGTAGTAACGGTTACTGTACAGTTTGCCGTAAAGCCTCCGTCAACTGTTCTTACTGTCACCGTTGCAGTACCCTGTCCCACCGCTGTTACTGTACCGCCGCTTACTGTTGCTACAGAGGTATTGCTGCTGCTCCAGGTTACTGACTTGTTGGTTGCGTTGCTTGGGTTTACTGTTGCTGTTATTGTTCCTGTTGCACCTACTGCCAGAGACATGGTTGTCTTGTCCACTGTTACCCCTGTTACTGCTACGTTTGATACTATAGCCGTTGTTTGTCCGCTGGTAACTGTATAAGTGCCGGATATATCCGACTTTTTAACTCCATTTGTGCCATATAAAGCCAGTGTTGTTCCTGTTCCTGCTTTACATGCTATTTTTACAGTCTTAGTTGAGCTTACCTGAGCTGTTCCTACTATTACTCCGCCTTGAGTTGCCGCTACTATTTCTCCCTGTGCTCCGTTTACTGTTCCTTCTAAAAAGCCATAGCCGGTTGTCATGTTTGTAACTGTTTTAGTACTGGCTACTGTTGAGCTTGTTCTAACCTTCATAGTCAGTGAGCTGTCTGCCGATGTTACTCTTGCAGTCGCCGCCAAAGGAGTAGTACCAGATATTACGTTGTAACCTGAGGATGTCCATGTACCGTTTATGTACAGTTGTCCTACCTGTGTGCCTGAACCGTTATAAGCTCCAAATTCAGGGTTGGTTGCAGTACCGCCTACTGATATTGCAAAGGGTTGGTTTTGATATACATACGCTGGTGCCAATGCAAAGGTTGGTGTTCCTGTGCCGCCGCCACCGCCAGATGTGCCGTAAGGTGCGCCGTATGAACCATTTGCAAAGGTATCTGTGTTCCATGGATCATATGTTGGAGTAGACCAAGGCTCTGCTTGAGGTGTAGTTTTTTCCACTGGTGCCATAGGATTTGGTGTAGCTATTCCTGCTGGATGTGCTGTACTTCCAAAGCCTACATAGCTTTCTGGTGTTGCAAGCCAGTTTACTATATTTATAGAAAGTACTGAAGCTGTTCCTGCATTTTTCCAGCCGTCATGGGTTGATTTATTGGTGCCGTTACCTTCTCTTTTATATTTTGGAGTTATATCTTCAATAGGGGATGAATCGCCTATAAATGCCGCCTTGCCTGCGCTTGGCTTGGATATGGCAACATAAGGTCCTTCTGCTTCTCCGCCATAGTATATGCCTGAATCTACTGCACTGCCCCATTTTACTGGTTTATCAGTTGCCGAGAAATAAATCAAGCCCTTTGCTTTTGTTGGGTCTACTATAGCAAGAGTTGCTCCTGCCGCCATAAGCACTGGCTGTACTCCTTGAGTCAGACCTTCAACCTGTGATGGAGGCTTGATGCCGGAAACGCCTGCTTTGTAATCAAGAGCATTAAATCTGAATCTTAATCCGAAATTCTCTGCCAGCCAGCCTTTTGTTGCATCACAAGGGTTTCTTAAATCTCCATACGCTCCGCCCATATTGTATTGAGCAGCTGTGGATCTGTTATAGCCATTGAAAACCTCTGTTGAGTCCCATGTATTAAGGTTTCTATCAGCGTTATAGTGGTCTGCAATAAAATATATACCCTTACCCGAATCTACGAACTGCTTTAAAGCTGCATATTCAGCAGTAGTAAATGGTCTGTTTGGTTCTGCCATTACAAATACAGCTGCATCCTTAATACCGTCATAGGTTATTACTGCTTCATTCAAAGCAACATTAGCCGCTTGTCTGTCATCGTAATAACGTATGACTCCATCACCGTTTTTGTCTACGCCTCTGTATTCCCTTACAGTATAACCTGCTTGAACAAGGGCATCAGCAAAATCGGAAAAGCCTCCATCTATTACCCAATCAGCATTTCCAGATGTTTCGCCGTGTGAGTTGTCAAATAAAACTAGCTTTCCATTTCCAGTACCGGGGGCTGGAGATTTTTGGGGTATGGTGTTGTTCCAGGAGTAAGGCGTGTCTGCTGCAAAGGCAGCAATACTACCTGTTACTTGGTAGCCGCCGATATTTACACTCAACGGGCTAAATTGCAGTACTACCAATAAAATTGTGAGAATAAGGCACATTCTTTTTGTAATGGATTTCATTATTTTTCCCCCTTTATATTTTTTTGACAGACAACTATTGGTTTAATTACATCTTAGCATGTAGATGTATAAATTACTAGCTGGGTTGTTGTATAATTATTACTTTTTGTTAATACTATACAAAATATAACCAGCTATTCTATTCTCAAATACTGCTATAGAATATTTTTTGTATAGTATATTTAAAAAATGTTAAATTTTAAAGCCTATGCTACGGCAATTGCCGTAGCATAGGCTTTAGTTCTACACTGTTAAATATTTATAATTATTGTATATTTGTTGTAGCGCCATTAGTAACTGTATATGTGCCTGCTAAGTCCGCCTTCTTGACTCCATTGGTTCCGTATAATGCCAAGGTTATTCCTGTGCCTGACTTAACTGCTATTCTTACGCTTCCGGCTGCATCTATCTGTGCTGTTCCCAGTATTGTTCCGTTTTGTACCGCTGCTACTATTTCACCCTGTTGTCCTGCTACTGTTCCTTGAATATAACCGTAGCCTGTTGTAAGGTTTGTTACAGCCTTGGTATCAAGGTTTGAGCCTG
>CALGKJ010000168.1 GCA_937930535.1 uncultured Clostridia bacterium | reverse complement strand
GCCTTCTATCAAATATCAAATATCTGCTATGTTGGACTTAACAGAGATTTGTGTTTAATAGGTTTTTTAGTATAAAACTTAGGTTATTCTAAGCTAAAAACCTAGAAGGGAAGCAATAGATAGCTTATGAATAAATTAAGTATTATGGTTGCTTCCCTAGATCTAGTGTACATTACAGAACTTACATTAAGGTATCATAAGTATAAGCTTTTTGTCAAATATAAATCGCACAACATATTTATGATATTGTAATATATTTATTGCCATTTATATATATCAATATTATAGATTAGCAACTCTAAAACTCAAAATACTTTTCGTTAAGAGTTGTTAATCTCTTTGTGAGAAACAACTGGAAAACTTTAATTTTAAAGTTGTTTCTCTATAATATAGTATACCAAAATACATAAAAATAATAGGAAAAAAAGTATATTTTACAATAATTCTACAATTTTGATATCGGGTCTTGTACATAAATCCAATACTTCAGAGTTATCAACTCTAATTACGGGTCTTGAAATAATATTAGGATTAATATACACTATTTCAGCTTTAGTTCCATCGTTAAGCTTAACATTACTGCCAATGTAATAGCTGGCAATATGCTTTAAGAATGTAAGCAGTATCTTGGCATCACATTTGGTTAAATACTCACTTTCATACAACTCTAAAACGTCAAATGGAGGCTGACGCTTTTTATAAACACGATTTGAGGTCATGGCATCAAATACATCAACTACTGCCAATATTTTAGCAAAGTGGTGTATTTGTGAAGACTTTAATCCAAAAGGATAGCCTGAGCCATCTTCTCTTTCGTGATGCATTAGTACGGCAAGGGCAATATCTTTAGGTATACCTACACTTTTTTCCAAAATATTATAACCATGAACAGGATGCTTTTTTATTTCTTCATATTCCGCAGGGGTAAGCTTATCAGGTTTATTTAGTATTTTTGGAGGTATTTTGGATTTACCAATATCATGCAAAAGACCTGCTTCTGACAGCATTTTAATTTGAGTGCTATGCAAATTAAGCCACTTGCCTAGTAAAGTGCACAGCAGGGAAACATTAAGTCCATGGCAGTAGGTATATTCATCTACTGCACGAATCTTAGACAAACATGTTATAGCATCATTTATGCAGTCGAAGTTATTTGAAAGACTGCCAACTATGTCTTGTATCCGGCCCATTTCAACATTTTTGCCACAGCTTATATTCCATACAAGATCCTTATAGTCAGATAAGCTGTTGTTATAAAGCGCATCATTTAAAGCGGGCTTATTATCCTCCAGAGCATACTCTTTGAATACCTTTACATATTCGATTTCCAATTTTTTGAGCTTCTTTATTGCATAGTCGTCAAGCTTTGAGTTTTTAAAAAGAATCACAGCTCCAAAATCGTTCATTATATCATTTGCTACAACCATACCTGGCTCACAGCTAGTAACCTTTATTAGTCTGACCTCAGCCATTTTTATCACCTGATTTCTATGAATTTATTTATGAATTTATTATAGATAACCAACTCTAAAACTCAAAATACTTTTAGTTAAGAGTTGCTAATCTCTTTGCGAGAAACAACTGGATATATTTAATTTTGAAGTTGTTTCTCTATAGTTTGTATGAATATTCTTTTAACATATCACATTATATTATACCAAAGCAGTATATGTTTCGGAAAGTGATTTTTTTGGCATATGTCAACTCTTGTAATAAAAAGTTGTATGTGATAGAATATGAATGAATTTAATAAGAGTTAGGTTAGCTTTAGTATATTTTAGTAACTTTTGGTAAGAATATTATAGACATCAGATGTAACTGTATATACTTAAGCTATTAAAAGGGAAATGGGTGCAAATCCCATGCGGTCCCGCCACTGTAAAGGGGAGTGTCCTAAATATGCCACTGAGCAGCATTGTCAGCTTGGGAAGGCTTAGGATTACTGAGAACCAGAGCCAGGAGACCTGCCTAAATCTGATTATACTTACCTACGAGCGATAGGGAGGTGCGATGTAATATTGTATTATACTTCCTTCTCATAGCCTGAGAAGGATTTTTATTTTGAAGCTGATATAGCTGCAAAACACATCGTAGGTATTTTAGGAAAAATAATTTAAAATGGAGGAAGGAAAATGAAAAAAATAACCTTAATGATCCTTGTGCTGGCATTGGCTTTTAGCTTTACAGCCTGCAATGCTAAAAATGCTGAGGTAAGCGATACAGGCAGTGATGCTGCTATTATTGAAGAAACGCAAAAAATAGAGGCGACAGATCTTACCGGACGAGCAATAACCCTTGATAAGCACCCCCAACGGATAGTATCTTTATCACCATCAAACACAGAGATATTATTTGAGCTGGGTATAGGGGATAAGGTTGTAGGCGTTACCAATTACTGCAGCTATCCTGAGCAAGCCGGCGTTATAGAAAAAATCGGTGACTTTGAAGGTGCTAATATTGAGCTGATAAAAAAGGTTCAGCCTGATGTAGTTTTTGCAGGGGGATATATCCAAGAGGATTTGATAAAGAGTCTTGAGGCATTGAATATTCCGGTTGTTTCTACAGAAGCATTAGATCTTAACGGAATTTATGATTCCTTGAGAATCATATCAAAGGTAACTGGAACAGAAGCAAGGGCTGAGGAAATCATATCCAGCATGCAGTCTAAAATAAAAGCAATAGAGGAAAAGACCAAGGATAAAGAAAAACCAAAGGTTTTTTATGTAGTGTGGACAGACCCGATCACTACTGCCGGTAATAAAACCTTTATAAACGATATAATTAAGACTGCTGGCGGTATAAATATAGCAGAGAAGGTAGACCACTGGGCAAAATACAGTGCAGAGGAATTGATAAAGGATAATCCTGATATGCTTATAGCATCAAACTTCTGTACTCCTGAAGCTGTAAGCAAGGACTATTTTAAAAGCTCAGAAATATTTCAAAAGCTTGGGGCTGTAAAAAATGACAAGGTATACCTAATCAGTAATGATGATATATTTACAAGATCAGGGCCACGTGTAATTCAAGCAATAGAAGAGCTGGTAAAGCTGTTCTACGGCGATATTTAATTAAACATAAGCTTAAAGGTGTAAAATTATTTTACACCTTTAGTTTTAGTGCTTTTTTAGGGTATAATGTTATAAAGGGCATACCCCTTACTCAGATATGTATTGGGAGATACTGCTTACATAAATAAAACACTACGAGAGGTATTGATTATATGGATTGTCAGATTCAGATAGATAATCTAGGCTTCAACTATGGAACAAGAATGGTGCTTGAGGATATTTGTTTTAGCGTTGAAAAGGGAAGCTTTGTCAGCGTTATTGGACCAAATGGGTCTGGAAAGAGCACTCTTCTAAAGTTAATTACTGCTGTATTGAAGCCCAAGAGGGGAAGCATATTACTACAGGGTGAAGATATACGCTTTATGAATAGAAAGGAAATAGCTGCAAGGGTTGCTGTTGTGCCCCAAAATACTTCGATAGAATTTGACTTTAAGGTAATGGATGTTGTTATGATGGGCAGATATCCTTTTATTAGTAAGCTGAAAGGCGAAGCAAAGGAAGATGTGGAGGCTGCAGTAAGTTCTATGAGGTATACAAATACTCTGCATCTTGCTGATAGAAGCTTTATGGAGCTTAGCGGCGGAGAACGTCAGAGAGTAATATTAGCCCAAGCTTTGACTCAAAGCCCTCAGATACTTATTCTGGATGAACCTGTATCTCACTTGGATTTGCAGTATCAGGTAGAAATACTGAATCTAATAAGAAAAATGTGTTTGGATAATAAGCTTACTGTTATTGCTGTATTACATGACTTGAATATGGCATCTACATATAGTGATAGTGTACTTATGCTGAAGGATGGCAAAATAAGATACAGTGGAACTCCTTTAGAGGCTTTTACTAAATCTAGTATAAAGGATATATTTAATACAGATGTATATATATCTGTTGGTGAAATCGGCAATAAACCGTATATATATACCCTAACAAAACCTCATATAGAGAGCAGAAATAAGAGCGTGCACGTTATTTGCGGGGGAGGAAGCGGAAGCGATATAATCAAGGAACTATATTTTGACGGCTATGATATAAGCAGCGGAGTGATTACAATAGGTGATCAGGACTGGAAAACATCAAAAGATTATGAAGCTGAAGTAGCCGAGGAAATACCCTTTACAGGCATTAGTGACAAAGCATACCTTCTAAATAAAAAGCTTATGCTGAAAGCGGATTATATTGTATTAGCTGATGTATACTTTGGAAGAGCCAACATAAGAAATCTCGATATACTTTTGGAGGAAGAAGTTAAAGATAAGATGATTTATATAATCAGTGATGGTACCTTTAAGGAGAGAGACTATTCAGAGGGTTCTGCATTAGAGTTATATAAAAAAATAAAAGCAAATTCCAAGGTAAGATTAATATCCAAAAAGGAATTACTTGAGGAACTGGTAAGGCAGGATTTGAATTATGATAGTTAAACATAAAAAAGGTACAACCCTTTTAATATTAATAACAGCACTGCTGGTTAGCTTTTTATTATCAGTAAGGCATGGAGCAGTGGATATTCCTGTTAAAGAAATCATTAATATATTTTTATACGGTGAAGCATCAACAAACAGCTCGATTCTAATTGATATCAGACTGCCTAGAGTAATACTGGCAGGGCTTATAGGAGCGGGACTTGCAGCAGTTGGAGCTGTTATGCAGGGAATATTTAAAAACCCTCTGGTAGACTCATATACCTTAGGAATGTCCTCAGGAGCAGCGCTTGGTGCTGTAATATCAATTATAACTGGTATAAGTGCTGGTATATTTGGGTTAGCTACAACAGGAGTTTTTGCTTTTATAGGCTCCATTTGCACACTATTTTTTGTGTATTCTCTTGCTTATAATAAAAAAAGAATGTCTACAAATACACTGCTGCTTGCGGGAGTGGCAGTTAGCTATTTTCTAGCATCGGTTATATCCTTTTTAATGATGCTTAATCATGGTAAAATACAGCATATTGTATTCTGGACTATGGGAAGTATAGCAACAGCGTCTTGGAGCAAGGTACTGGCAGCCGCCATTGCAATAATGCCTGGCTTGATTATATTAATGTTTTTCGCCAGAGAGCTGAATATGATGGCAATGGGTGAGGAAGCGGCACAATATCTGGGAGTTCGTACTGCTTTAATAAAGACAATACTGCTGCTAGTTGGTTCTATCATCGTTGGAGGAGTTGTATCTACTGGTGGTACAATAGGCTTTGTAGGACTTATTGCACCTCATATGATACGATTTTTAACAGGGTCTGATAACAGAAGTGTAATACCTTTTTCTGCACTTTTAGGTGCCATACTTGTTATACTTTCTGACACAATAGGAAGAACCATAATACAGCCGGCAGAAATCCCAGTAGGAATAATGACATCAATAATGGGAGGACCCTTTTTCATATATCTGCTGCGCAAGCAAAAGTTAAATAAGATATAAAATAAATATCCCCCGGCTATGCCGGGGGATATTTATTTTATATCTTATATTTACCTAACTCAGTTTTAAAATTATGTGAAAGCTTATCTAATTCGTCGATATAGCTTGTAAGCTCCTTGATCTTGTTAGAGTACTCTATTACACTGGCACTCATTTCCTCGGAGGATGCTGAGTTTTCCTCTGCAATAGCCGCTAATGAGTGAACATTTTCAAATACCTTAGAAAGCTGGTGAGTTTGATCAGACATTTCGCCAACAAGTCTAACTATATTTTCTGCTACTGTAGCAATCTGCTTTGTTGAAGCTGTATTATCCAAAGCAACCCTTTCAAGGGTTTTGTTGCTTTCCTCAAGCTGTTTGAATTCTGCATTTACCTGTGATACAAGCTTATTAACCTCGCTGACAAACACTTGAAGATTTTCATTTATTGTCTTCACGGATGATTTGGAATTTTCTGCCAAGCCTCTTATTTCACTTGCTACAACAGCAAAGCCCCGTCCCAGCTCCCCAGCTCTCGCTGATTCTATAGCTGCATTAAGGGAGAGAAGATTTGTTTGATCTGCAATATTTTCCACCGTTGTAACAATATTCATAATATCAGAAACACGTCTGGAAAGATCTTCACCTTGAGAGTTTACATGAGCAAAATTTTCCTTGACGTTTAATAGCATTCCTGCGACCTTTTGAGTTTCCTCAGCCGAATACTTAATATTATTTACCGCCAGCTCCAGTTGTTTACTGCTTTTAAGCTCTTCATCTGCAATAGTATTTAAAGCCCGCATGTTGTCCTCTATTATGCCTACTGACTTTTCTGTTTCCTCTGCTTGGTGTACTGCACCATTTGCAACATCCTGCACAATGCTTGATATGCTGTCGGATACGGACTTCATATTTGAGGCTATGTCAGAAAAAGCATGAGTAAAGCTGTTCATATCATCGTTTCCGCCTTTAAGGAACAGAAAATCCTTTTGTATTTTTTCCTTGATTTTGTTTAAGTCCTTTGATAAATCCTCTATATCGTCACCTGTTTTAATTTTGGTAACAGTTGAGAAGTCATACTCATCTAATTTTTTAAGCTCCTGCCTGAATGCCTTAATAGGAGCTAAGGCTATACCAGAAACTAAGGCAGATAATACAAAGGCAGAAAGTGTAACAACAGAAGAACTAACCATGTCGCCAGAGGTTAAATAGCTTATTGGAAAAATAGGCAATGCTGTAAATAAAGCTATTTTCATACTAATTCTTTTGATAAATCCAAGGGACAACAGCTTATTTATGTTGTATTTCTTTTCATTGCCCAGCCCTTTCTCAAAGCTTATGCTGACACGTAAAAAGTGGCTGTCGTTTTCTTGACCACGCTCCAGCTCCTTTATTTCCAGCTTTTCATTGAAAAACTCTCCGCAGCCATCCAGTAGTCCCAGAAAATAATCAAACATGCCACGCTTTGAAACATATTTCAGCTCTATTTCTTTTTCACCCTTATCTGTTGCTAACAGTCTGGGAGGCTTCGCACCCTTTATCATTTTGGTAAGCTGTGCATGAACATCATCCATCATAAGCAGAAAGGACTTGGTATTACTTCTTTGGAAATAGGATGGAAACCATTTAGAAAAAGAATTTATATTACTTTTACCAATACTGCGCCATATATCCGATACTGAATGGCTAGTCAGCTTACTAACCTCATCAATCAGCTTTCTTGGCTCACTATCGTCAATTTCTTCTAAAGGAGATATTATTCTATCCTCTGACCATCCGATTTTTCTTAAGGCTTTGACAACCACATCGTCACCATAGATTGCTCTCAGACTTTTTATCCATGTGGATACTACAGTACCTTTCATAATATACCTCCGCAATTAAAACTTTAAATATTTATAGTACAAAGAAATAAATATTTTACAGTAAATAATACCATATCTTTTATCAGGAATAAACTGCAATTTATATAATTATAATATAATAATCACCATTATACAATGAATTTATGGAAAATGAATATAAATAGATAATAGTTACTGATTACTTTAATTATATAATGTACAAGCTATAACTTATTTGGTATTATCTATATAGCTAAGACACTTTAAAGTCGAAAATACTTTCGACTAAAAGTCTCTAAGCTCTTTGAGAGAAACAACTGGAAATATTAGATTATGAAGTTGTTTCTCTATATAGCTAAGACACTTTAAAGTCGAAAATACTTTTCAACTAAAAGTCTCTAAGCTCTACGAAGCAATTTTAAGGAGAGGTGTAAATTGAGAAACATTGAAGAAATAATCGTAAATAAAGTTGCATTAAGTGTACTGGATAAAGAAAATAATAATATTATATTTACTGACAGTGAGATGGAGCTTAATGAAGAGACCTATGAATATTTTGAAAAGCATATACTCAAAGGGTTAAAGGATGAAGAAGCAAGAACAGCTAAGTTTGAAGGAGAGCATAACATTATAAAGAGCTTATGTAATGAAATCTTTGAGGATGAAGATACATACCTTGATAATAGCAAGAAGATTGCGCAGTACCTCTTTAAATGTATAAATAATGAGGATAAGGAAGCCTCCGGTGACATCGCAGTATGTATGTTTGAGAGTCAGCAAGGGAAATTTCTTGCAATACTTAAACTGAACTTTACAGATGCCTACAGCCACCATGTCAAGCAAACTGATAATAGCATCAGTGTAGTAATAGGAAAAAATAAGACAGGTCTGCCAAGTCTGGGACAAAAAGCAGCTAAGGCGATGTTTGTACGGGAAATAAAGCCTGAGAACGATTACGATATGCTGATAGTTGATAGACAAAGGGATGGATATTTTTCTCAAGGCTTTGCAAAATGCAGCTATGCCCGTGATAGGAGAGAAAATACAAGAGTATTCCATAAAATTTCAGAGAACTTCGCCAGAAAGGCTTTTAAGGATAATGCGCAGGAGGCTGAGGCGTTTAGAAGCAAGCTTACTGAAACCTTATTCAATGAAAACAAGGTTGATATAGAAAGAGTTGCTCAGAACAACTTTGGAGATGAAATCATTAAAAAAGAATACAAGGCTGCACTGCTGACTGAAGGAATTACAGAAAAAGAGGTTGAAATAGACAGGGAATGGGTGGAGAAGAAGCTGAAAAAAAAGAGGCTGAAGGTTGACAAGTCTATTGAGCTGTATATTGACAACGAGGTATATAATGACAAGGAAAAGTTCCAGATAAAAAGAAACGGTGACGGAACTATCGATATTATATTAAAAAATATTAAAAACTATATAGAAAAATAGTAAAATAAAATCTCCAGCCAAGAAGCGGGAGATTTTATTTTTAATAGTTAAATTTTATGGTTGCTTCCCTATAAATTGACGTATACACTCTAAGGTATAGTCAATATCCTGTCTGCTGACATCGTTATTAGTTACAAATCTGAATACACCTTTATAAGCAGGGTTAGTCTTAATGCCTTTATCAAAAAGATATCTGTGTAACTCATCAGAATTTATATTAGCTTGTGAAATGTCGAAGAATACCATGTTTATATGCACTTTTTCTGTATCGACCTTGAACCCAGATATTTCAGAAAGTCTTTCGGATAAATATGTGGCATTTTGGTGATCCTGATGAAGCCTTTTTGTCATATCCTCTAAAGCGATCAATCCGGCTGCTGCTAATATGCCTGCCTGTCTCATACCGCCCCCAAGTAGCTTTCGGTTTTTTCTGGCTCTTTCAATAAACTTGGTGCTTCCTGCAAGTATAGAACCTATAGGAGCGCACAAACCCTTTGAAAGGCAAAACATAACTGAATCTGTATATTTTGTTATTGCATCAGCACTAACCTCCAGATAGGCCGCCGCATTAAACAGCCTCGCACCATCCAAGTGAACAGAAAGGTCATGCTTTTTTGCTATATTAAAAATAGCCTCCATATTATCCAAGGGAACGACTGTTCCGTTGGATAATGCATTTTCAAGGCATATAAGGGAGGTGGACGGATAATGAATGTCATCTTCTCTGATAGCACTTTCCACATCTAATGGGTTCATAATGCCCATATTTCCTTTAATTATTCTAAGCTGTACACCGGACAAAACGGCAGTAGCACCAACCTCATGTTCTACTATATGACAGTCTTCCTCCACTATTATTTCGTCGCCCCTGGATGTGTGTGTCATTATTGCAAGCTGGTTGCCCATAGTTCCGCTTGGTACAAATAAAGCAGCTTCCTTACCCACTATAGCGGCAGCTTTTTGCTCCAGATCATTTACAGTTGGATCATCTCCATACACATCGTCGCCCACTATGGCTGCTGCCATTGCACTTCGCATTTTATCAGTAGGCATAGTAATAGTATCACTTCTAAAATCTATATACCTCAATTATAATCCTCCTTAAATCCATATAATTTATATTTAGATCTTACCTTTCATTACAGTTTGACACAGTAATATTTTAGCATAGATTTTGTTTTAGATGTAGCAGCTATAAAGATAAAACACTAAGTAAATTAAATAAAGAAAGAATCAAATCCCCTGCACCAGTATTGTGAGGGATTTGATTCTTTCTTAATATTTATAAAATACCACAGTTATATAAAATCTGTCATAATAAAAAAAATCGTTAATAGAGTATTATAGAGAAACAACTTCAAAATTAAATATATCCAGTTGCTAATCTATAAAGAGACAGTATACATGTATGCTTGCTATTGCATAAAACTTAATTCCATGCTGATAGGGGGGAGAAAATGAAAGTAATTCAACTAAAAAAATGGATGGTTTATTTTGTTTTAATTACAGTATTAATATTTATTATCTGGTGCATTGTAAGTATATTTGCTCCAGTAGCCGAGACTTTTTTGAACAATCATGAACTAATGGTGGTTAATAAGCAAGTAAGTAAAACCTATATTGCACTGGACGGGAAATTTTCTTTTATTCTGCCGGACTCATGGACCACCTGGAGTGAATCATTTGGGGGAGATGAGATAGTCTATCATTTATATTTTAAAGCTCCCAATAAGAAAATAAATGGTTTCATACAGGTGTGGAAGCTTAATGTGCCGCTAAAGCAGTTTCTGGATGAATCTAAAAAGTCATCCGTAGGCATTGTAAGCTTCAAATATTTTAATATTAAAGAAATAATGCCAAACAAAAAAAGGGGATATCTAGTTGAATACAGCAGAATGACTGAAAATGGTGAATACATAAAGGCATATGAAGCATTTATAGAGGGTGATGAGAACCTAATATATCGTGCAAGCTTCTTTGTAAAGGAAAATGAATGGAAGAATTATCATCCGATTATCTTCAATAAAATAGTTAAATCCTTTGAGTTTTAGAGTTGATTATCTATATATATACTATTTATAAAGGAATACAGAATAATTTGTCGAATCTTAGCTAAAAATCCTTTGTTTTCATTAGGTTTGCTAGGAGGATACATGTATGTCCCTATTATTTGTGCTATGTGAAAAATATAAGAATATGGCTAAAAATGTGAAATTTAATTTAACTGACGTTATTGCAGCAAAAAAAATGGATGCGCAAATAATTTTAGCAACCGATAACCCCATGGACATACTTCAATATTCTACTAAGAAGGCAGAGCTTCCACACGTTAATGCCTACATATTATGTCTGCATGAGGATACATACGAAAAGTCAATACAAATGTCAAGAGTTATTAGGAGTAATGATCCTCAAAGCTACATTATATTTGTGGCTCAAAATGTTTGTTATTGTGAACTAATAATAAAAAGCCATGCCGAAATATTCGATTATCTTTTGACACCCGTAGAATATGCCGACATAGATAAATGTATATCTGCTTTGTATAAGAGTTATAATAGGCATATGCTGTATGTAGCTGATAAAGGTTCGATATGCATAAAATCAGGCTGCTATGGTTATAAAATAGCCATAAATGAATTAGTATATGTAGAGTCCTTTGAACAAAAGATTATACTGCATACAATTCACAAAAAGATAGAATGCTTCGGATACCTAAAGGATATTACTAGCGAGCTTAATAAAAACGGTATATTGTTTTATAGATGTCATAGATCCTATTTAATAAATATAAATCATATAAAAGAAGTTAATTTCAAAGAAATGTTCATAGAGATGTCAAATAAAAGCAGGTGCTACCTTTCGAGACAGAAAAAGAAGGAAATAATGGAACTGCTTAAAGACAGCAAGACTGTTTCTGTAACTGGATAATAGATATGATAACAGCACTCTTTAGTAAAAGAGTGCTGTTATCATATAAGCAGTATTAATATTATCTTTGTTCTGCAAGCTCAGTTACAGGCACAGTCATGCTTCTTTCTGTGCCTATAAGTGTTACAAAGGCTGATGAATCATCTCCCTGTAGACTTTCGATCCAAACAGGAGAATTATGATAAGTAACATTTATATTATCTGAGGAATTCAATATTTCTTTTGCTCTATCAAATTGCATAATATCATCTCCTTTTGAATTATTATTTATTATGAGGTTTAATAATATTCAACTGTACAATAAATTTTCTTTAAACAAA
>CALGKJ010000167.1 GCA_937930535.1 uncultured Clostridia bacterium | reverse complement strand
TAGTAACCACAAAAGAAATGTTCAGAAAAGCCTATGAAGGTCAATACGCTGTTGGAGCTTTTAATGTTAACAATATGGAAATAATCCAAGGTATTGTTGATGCAGCAAAGGAAGAAAATGCTCCGCTGATATTACAAGTTTCAGCAGGTGCAAGAAAATATGCAAAGCATATTTATTTAACAAAGCTTGTTGAAGCTGCTGTAGAAGACAGCGGATTACCGATTGCACTTCACCTTGATCATGGTGATGATTTTGAAATATGTAAATCCTGTATTGATGGTGGATTTACATCAGTAATGATAGACGGTTCCAAGCATTCCTTTGAAGAAAATATAGCTCTTACAAAAAGAGTAGTAGAATATGCTCATGCAAGAGGAGTAGTTGTTGAAGCAGAGCTTGGAAAGCTTGCAGGCGTTGAAGATGATGTAAACGTTTCAGCAGCTGATGCTACATATACAGATCCTGATCAAGCAGTTGAGTTTGTAGAAAGAACTGGTGTTGATTCTCTGGCTATTGCTATAGGAACAAGCCATGGTGCATACAAATTTAAGGGCGAACCAAACTTAGACTTTGCAAGATTAGAAAAAATCTCAAAAATGCTTCCAAACTTCCCATTAGTATTACACGGAGCTTCAACAGTACTTCCAGAGTTTGTTGATCTTTGCAACAAATACGGCGGAAACGTAGCAGGCGCTCAAGGCGTACCTGAAGAAATGCTTCTAAGAGCAGGCAAGCTTGGTGTTTGCAAAATAAATATAGACACTGACTTAAGACTTGCTATGACAGCATCAATAAGAAAATACTACGCTGAAAATCCAGATCACTTTGATCCAAGACAATACCTGTCACCAGCTAGAGCTGCTATAAAAGCAATGGTTAAGCACAAAATTACAAACGTACTTAATTGCGCTGGAAAACTGTAAAAATTGAAAAGGTTGCTGACCCCTGTCAGCAACCTTTTATTTATCTAATTCCTCCAATATCCACTGTGTTACCTGTCTTACTATTGGTCCGCATATTTCCTTATGCATTCTCTCCTTATTGTTAGCCGCTTCATCAGGGTCTCTAAGGTTTACCCCTGTTATGTCCCAGCACTGGGTTGTTTGATATTTTTCCTTAAATTTATTGTAAATAGCATCAGCAGGTAAATAAGACGGGTCTCTGCTATCATCACTTTTTTCCCTGCCATTTTTCATACCCGCTGCAATAAAAGCAGCCGACAGTACGCCGCAGTTGCTGCCATTTCTGCTCATTCCGCTTCCAAAGGGAGTAGCAATCTTTAATGGCAGTTCCTTATCAATTCCAAAGTGATCGCATAGAGCTAGTACAACCGCTTCACAGCAATTATAACCGCCATTAAAATAATTTTCTGCATTATCCTGTATTTCTACCCACTTATCCATAATAACCCTCCATTGTTTTTATAATGTTAACCCTATATCTCCCACTATTATAACACATACTAATTTTTAATCCACCTGAAATGATGAGATATCCTTGAAATGCTGTCCCAGTATATTAGTGCATCCTCCTCCTTAGTATATGGTCCTCCGTTATGTATTATATATGGTACTCCATCAGGTCTTCTTTTATCCGAAATTATGGCTATATGCTTTGTTCTTCCTCCAAAGACTACTATATCTCCCCCCTGCCATTTTTTAAGGTTTTCTATATCACCTGGTTTTACCTCAATAGTCAGCTTCTGTGCTGTCTTGCTGAAAAATACAGCAAGATTTGGAACCCGCCTAAAATCAATATTTGGATCGGGTCCGCCTGATTCCGTAACTCTTTTATAATCCCTAGTATTACTTTTAATATCCTTATCCACCATATCCTTTAGATTATATCCTGCTTCCAAAAAAGACCGCCATATAACATCTGTACATACGCCTTCATCTTCAGGCGGATATCCTCCCCTATAATAAGCACTTCTATAGGAAGGCTTATTAGCGGCATCCTTTCTCGCTCCCAAAATAATATCTTCAAAATCATCTATACCATCCTGATCCTCATCATGACCTGAAAGAATTTTATCAATAAGCAAAGTCTCCTCAACAGTCTCTTTGGTTTCTTCTGTTGCAGGCATTTCTGTTTTGTCGGTAAATGCATTACTATTAGTATTACTATTAGTATTACTATTGGTTTTATCAGTATTATTAGATGTCTGATATAAAGAAGCCAATGCTAAAATTATTATTATGCAAGCAACGACTACAAAAAATCTTTTTTTCATTATTTTTCTCCCTTCAATGTTTATAAAAAATACAGTTCCAACTATCTAAGGAACTGCATTTTTATAGCCAAATATAACTTTAAAGCATACTACCATCTTGTAAATCTCATCTTTTCCTGGTAAAACATGATTACTCTGGTAAAAACATAGTCGTATACTATAAACGCAAGCTGTAATACAGCAATTATTACTGCAAGCCAAATATTAATGTTAGATATATTTTTCAACGGCAAATCTGCAACAAGCAAATTCATATATACAAAATAAGAAGCGGCTAAAATAATGTTGAATAGCAGCAGCTTTAATAATATCTCCAATATGGGTTTTCTTACCTTTTCTATATAAAATTTGGCTACGCTATAGTACCCGAAAAATATTGCATATGGAATCATTGCGTTAATATCGCCCAACAGTATATAGGATAAGCTGCCTGCAACCAAATATACGCTTAAAGCTGAGGCTGCCCCAAACTCAATTAGCATAAACGCTGTTGGAAAAGAGCTTGCAGCATATAATGCAAGCCTGCCCGATGGCAGTATCCCTGCAAAATACACCATTATAAAAGAAATAGCTGAAAAAATTCCGCCGAAAGCAATTTTTCTACTCATTTAATCCCCCTAACCTTTATTTAAAGTTGGTCTACCCAACTTTAAATCAGTAATGAATGAAAAGAAAGCAAGTCTCAGGAAGTGACCCTAGACAGACGCAGCTTTATTTTCATATTAGCCAGTGTGAAAAAGTAGCTGACCCGACTTTTTAACAGCAGCTAATAAAGTCCCCGCCGGCACATTCACAGCAGCAGTCTGTACAAATAAGGCACTGACAAATGGAACACATATCCGGGTCATTTCTATAGCCCCTTCTGTTGTGTACGGTAGACTGATAATGCCTGTTTGAATTTGCCAATCTATTCATAGCATCTCTGTACTCATAATTGTTTGGAGCCATGTTAACTGCTGTCTGCAAGCTTGAAAAGGCTTCATTATACCAGCCCTTTCTCATAAACACCAAGCCTGATAGATAATACCACTCTGCATCTCTTGCACCAATTCTTTGAAGTATATCCTCAGCGGCTGCAATATTGCCGCTATTTATAAAGCTTCTTACCTGTTCATAGCTGGTTTTATGTTCTCCGCTACTGCTGCCGTTATAGCTGTAGCTATTATTTCTGCCTTGATTATTCGCATGTTGATAAGTGTTTCCCCCAGCTTTTTTTATCAAATAATCATATGCCTCGTTTATTTCCTTTAATTTTTCCTGAGCCAAGTCTGACAAAGGATTGTTCATATATTGATCAGGATGATATCTTTTTACCAGCTCTTTATATGCAGCCTTTATTTCTTCAATACTTGCACCATCCCTTATACCCAGCACCTCATAAGGATTTCTCATAATCAGCCACTCCTTTTGTAATATTATGAATCTACGAATTTTTACACTTATTATCTATGCAATTATGCATTATCTGTTCTGTCTTTTTGTACATTCCAAGATAAGCTATATTTTCAATAATTCCTTTGTTATCAATATCTAAAAGCTCTACGGTGTTTGCCACCTGACTCATGGTGTGAATAAGATTAAAGCTTACATGCTCTTTTATACTGGTTTTAAATTCTTCAATGTCCTGTTCTGGCTTATAATCAAACTGGAGTATTAAAGGATTATAGCTATTTGACTTGGCATCCTTTTTTATATCATCATATGCATCAATTAGGTATATCCACTTTCCCATATTATACCCTGCCCAGCTTAGAGAATCCTTAACGGACTTTTTCGCTCCCTCGTATCCAGAGGATAATATGTCTGCCATCATTAAAGCAAAGGGCTCTGCCGCCTTATCCATTGAACAGCACTTTTGTTTTTCTAAATCAGACAATTCCTTTATAGATTTTCCAATAGCAGCTTCAATATCTGGGTTTCTTTTTTTAGCTTTTTTATATCCTCTGCTAAAAGCTCCGCTACCCAATAATGAAGGAATGTTTTTCTCATCATCCCAATTATCCCTTAATTTATAATACGTCAAAATCACATTAATGTCTGCTGCATAATCTATATATTTGTTGTCCCTTGCAATAAATTTCTTTTTAAAGGGATTGGCAAAGCAGGCTTCTTTCCTAATAACAGCTTTGCGCTTATTAACAGATGATAAAAATAAGCCTAAGAAAACTGAATCATAGTTTAATGCAAAGCGTGACAGTACTCCAAAATTTCTTCCCATAGACTTGCATACACCGCAGTAGTATGCCCTGAACAGTTCAAATTCCTTTATTTTCATTTCCGGTTTATCCGGCATCACATATCCAAACATTGCGTTCTCCATATTATAAATATTAATGATAACAGCAGCATATACAGTTTACGCATACTGCCACTTATATAATTATAACATATTGGGGTGCAAGTAAAAATATAAAAAGCTTCTTTCTGCCAAACTATCAGCAGAAAGAAGCTTTGTTATCTCATGCTTCTTGAAGCAACTATATCAACACCTGTGTTTAATATATTGCTTACTATTACATCCCCCATATTTACAGGTGAAGCTACCTTAACCTTATTTATAACCTCCATGCATTGGAATATCTTATCCTTTGGCACTACTCCATTGGTTTTTACCGGCAGCCTTTTTAATGGGGCATTTTCTATTTTTATTGTTGTGGTAAGTACCCTTGTAGGGTTAACCATTTCATTTATTCCATAAACTTTACCTCTCGGGCATTTGTTGCCAGCTACTTCATAGACCTCCTCCATATTTGGATTTTCTGCAACCTGAAGATGGCAGCCCATGGGGCAGACAATGCATATAATTTCCTTGCAGCTCATTACTCTTCCCCCTCACATATCTCTACTTCAAGCTTTGCAATGTTTTTGCAAGTTAAAGCCTTTATATCAAGACTTACTCTTTCCATTTCGCCTGGTAAGAGATGGCTTTTCTTGATTTCCCTGATTTTTTCTCCATCTGCTTTTATTATCATCCTTACATCATGAAATACTTGTCTGACTCTCATAAGCAAATCAACTTTATTTTCTATATTATTGACTCTTATTGTATGAGGTACTATATAGCTTATACCATTACCTGGTACAGTTTCGACAAGCCGTCCCTCTGTCTTAAGCTCGCCCTTTGCATATTTTGCAGCATTTCTCCCTGCTATACGGCTTTCCTCTGTTACATAGTCTACTATATCGTGAACATGCACAACGTTGCCGCATGCGAATATGCCGCTGACACTGGTTTCCATAGCTTCATTTACGTATGGACCTTTAGTGACTTTATCAAGCCTCATTTCAAGCTTTTCAGAAAGCTCATTTTCGGGTATCAAGCCCACAGAAAGTATTAGTGTATCACATTCCATAAACTGCTCACTGCCGGGTATTATTCTGCCTGACTCGTCCAATTGGACTATGGTAACTCCCTCAACTCTGTCCTTGCCCTTTATGCTTGATATAGTATGGGAAACCTTCAGGGGTATATTATAGTCATTAAGGCATTGTACTATATTTCTTGTCAGTCCGCCGGGATATGGCATCCTTTCAAGGACTATTTTTACTTCCGCTCCTTCAAGAGTAAGCCTTCTTGCCATAATAAGTCCTATATCTCCAGAGCCTAATATTACAATCTTTTTTCCCACCATATAGCCTTCCATATTGAGATATCTTTGAGCCGTACCTGCGGTAAATACCCCTGCCGGACGTGTGCCTGCAACGCCAATAGCTCCTCTTGTTCTTTCTCTGCATCCCATTGCAAGAATAATTGACTTGGCTTGTATTGATACAAAGCCGTCCTTTGAATTGACATAATGAACTTTTTTATCTTTAGTTATTTCCAACACCATACTGTCCAGCTTATATTCTATGCCAAGCTCATTTAGCTCATTTACAAATCGCTCTGCATATTCAGGCCCTGTCAGCTCCTCCTTGAATATATGGAGTCCAAAGCCGTTATGAATACACTGCTGCAATATGCCTCCCAGCTCACGGTCTCTTTCGATTACCAGAATATTTTGTATGCCGTTTCTTCTGGCTTCTATTGCCGCAGCCAAGCCTGCCGGCCCGCCGCCTATAACCGCTACATCATACATAGTTATACCTCCTCTCTCCTACTGTTCTTTAGTAATACCTGTAAGTATTTTTGAAGCCCTGCTGTCCTTAACTATTTCCAGAATATCCTTGTTAAGCTCTCTGGCTAATATCTCCATTACCCTAGGACTACAAAAGCCTCCCTGACATCGTCCCATACCAGGTCTTACTCTTCTTTTTACACCATCCAAGGTAGCAGCTCCTGCCTTTCTATGTATTGCATCTACAATCTCACCCTCTGTAATCAATTCACATCTGCAAATTATTCTTCCATAGCTTGGATCATTTTTAATAAGCTCTGCCTTTTCCTTATCTCCTAATTCAATGAATCTCATTACCTTTTTTCTATGTGGATTAAAGTCTTCTTTTTCTGCAAAGCCTCCATTAATTTCTTTTATTAACTGTACTACATACTGAGCGATGGCTGGCGAAGCAGAAAGTCCAGGTGATTCGATACCTGCTACATTTATTAAACCTTTTACATCGTTACTTTCTTCTATTATAAAATCTCCCTTTTCAGCTGATGCTCTGAGCCCCGTAAAGGATGTAATGCTCTTATCAAAGGGTATATTCTGTATACTCTTCATAGCCGCTGTCCTTACATGCTCCAGCCTTTCCATGGTAGTCTCTAGATTCTGCTTGTCTTCTATATCTTCTGAATCCGGTCCTACAAGTATATTTCCATGAACAGTAGGAAGAACCAGTACGCCCTTGCCCATTTTAGTGGGACATTGAAAAATAACCTTGCTTACTAAGTCCCCTGCGCTTTTATCAAGTACAAAATACTGACCTCTTCTGGGTGTTATTTTAAACCATTCCTTTGATACCATGTTATTTATATGGTCTGCGTGTACTCCTGCACAATTTATTATATAGCGTGCTTTTATAACCCCTGCGGTTGTTTGTACTTTAAAAAGCTCGTCATTCTTTTCAATAGCTGATACCTCTGTATTCAACAACAGCTCAACTCCGTTTTCCACTGCATTTTCTGCCAGTGCTACAGCCAGTTCAAAGGGTCCTATTATACCACAGTCAGGTGCATATAGCGCACCTGCAGCACTGTCACTTAAATTTGGCTCCAGGCTCTTAAGCTGCTCTTTTTCCACCACATATATATTTTTCAGACCATTTTGAATCCCTCTTTGGTAAAGCTCATTTAGAGTATTCATTTCCTCATCATTAAAAGCAAGCACCAAAGAGCCAACTCTCTTAAAATGAACATCCAATTCCTCACATATGCTGTCAAACATAGGATTTCCTAAAACATTAAGCTTTGCCTTAAGCGTCCCCGGCTTTGCATCATACCCGCAGTGTATTATGGCACTATTTGCCTTGGTTGTAGCACAGGCTACGTCATTAAGCTTATCCAGCACAGCTATTTTAAGCTTATACCGTGAAAGCTCTCTAGCTATAAATGTCCCTATTATTCCTGCTCCTACTATAACTACATCATACATACATACCCCTCCTAAGAAACATTGATTGAGCAAAATAAAAACCACACCAATTAAACCTATCATTCCATAGGTAATTAGTGCGGCTCTCTAACTCTAAGCCTATATATTAATCAAATAATGATTGTTTCAATATAAATCTATCACATTTACTATAAATAGTAAAGCTATTTAATCCAATTCCCATTGTACGGCTCTACCCACAGCCTTTTTCCAGCCTTTATATAACTTCTCACGTTCTTCCGCTTCCTTATCTGGAACAAATCTTCTATTGAGTCTCCAATTTTCTGCGATTTCCTGCTTGCCATTCCAGAAACCTACTGCTATTCCAGCTAAAAAGGCTGCCCCTAATGCTGTTGTTTCTGTAACACTTGGTCTATTAACAGGTACACCTAATATATCAGCTTGAAACTGCATCATAAAATTATTTACTACAGCTCCGCCATCTACCTTTAGCTCTTGAAGCTTTATTTTTGAATCCTCCTGCATAGCTTCAAGTACGTCTCTGGTCTGGTACGCTACTGATTCCAAGGTAGCTCTTATAATATGGCATCTGTTAGAACCTCTAGTAAGACCCACTATAGTTCCTCTGGCGTACATATCCCAATAGGGTGCACCCAAGCCTACAAAGGCAGGTACTACATACACTCCATTACTGTCCTTAACCTTGGTGGCATAGTATTCGCTGTCTGAAGCGTCGTCTATAAGCTTTAACTCATCCCGCAGCCATTGTATAGAGGCTCCGCCTATAAATATACTTCCCTCTAGGGCATACTCTATTTTGCCGTCTACTCCCCATGCAATTGTAGTTAAAAGTCCATTTCGTGATTCAACCATCTCACTGCCTGTATTCATAAGCATAAAACAGCCTGTTCCATAAGTATTTTTTGCCATACCCGGTTCAAAGCAAGCCTGACCGAAAAGTGCAGCCTGTTGATCCCCAGCCACCCCGGATATTGGTATCCTTGCACCGCCAAAGGTTTTATCATCAGTATATCCATATATTCCGCTGGACGATCTTACATGGGGAAGCATTGTTCTCGGTATATCAAGCTCCTTTAGCAGCTTTTCATCCCATTCCAAATCCTTTATATTGTACAGCATTGTCCTTGAAGCATTAGTATAGTCTGTAACATGTGCCTTTCCCCTTGTCAGGTTCCATAAAAGCCATGAATCAATAGTACCAAAAACTAATTCTCCTGCTTCTGCCTTTTCTCTCGCACCTTCAACATTATCTAGTATCCATTTGACTTTAGTTCCTGAAAAATAAGCATCTATAACCAAGCCTGTAGTTTTACGAACATAGTCCTCAAGTCCTCGTGCCTTTAGCTCATCACATATGCCGGCTGTTCTCTTGCACTGCCATACTATAGCATTATAAATAGGTTTGCCGGTAGTCCTGTCCCATACAACTGTGGTCTCCCTCTGGTTGGTGATACCTATAGCAGCAATTTCCTCTGGAGCAGCTCCGACCTTTTCAATAACCTCTCTGGCAACACCACTTTGAGTCGCCCAAATTTCCATGGCATCATGCTCAACCCAGCCAGCCTTTGGATAAATCTGAGTAATTTCCTTTTGTGCTGTACTTACAATTTCACCGTCATGGTTGAACAATATTGCTCTTGAGCTTGTTGTACCCTGATCCAACGCAAGTATGTACTTTTTATTCATACGTCCTCCCCCTTATAAATACCAGTTTTCCTTATTACTAGTCGATATGCCCATAGCTCCAGCTTTTAAGCAAGCAATAACATCATCCTTATCATTAATTAGACCTCCTGTGATTACAGGAATTCTAACTTCATTGCATACTCTCGATGTCACACTATGCATAATACCCGGCATTATTTCTATTGCATCAGGCTTAGAATTATTTACAGTCTTAATGCCTGATTCTACTGATAATGAATCTACAAAGAACAGCCTTTGTATAGCGAACATACCCATTTCCCTGGCAATTTTTATTAAGCCGCTTTTAATTGTAATTATACCATCTGGTTCAATAGTCTTGTTTAAATATTTAATGGCTGTGGAATCCTTGGATAACCCTTCTAAAAGATCTAAATGTACAAATACCATTTTGTGGTTTTGTTTTATTTCCTGTACAGCTTCCCTGATGTTAAAGATGTTTCCTGTAAGCATAAATACAATCTCACAGGGTGAAGCTACTGCCTCTTTTAGCTTTTCCATATCAGTAACTGCCGCTATTATTGGACAGGCATGTATTTTGCTATAAAATAATGACCCCACTGTATTACCTCCATAAGTATCAATAATCTCATGTCATTATAGATAACCAACTCTAAAAATTGAGTTTTTCTAGTTGTTTCTCTCATAGAGCTTAGAGGCTTTTAGTTGAAAGCATTTTCAACTTTAGAGCGTCTTAGCTATACAGAGAAATAACTTCATAATTTAGTTTTTCCAGTTATTTCTCTCATAGAGCTTAGAGACTTTTAGTTGAAAGTATTTTCAACTTTAAAGTGTCTTAGCTCTAGTATACTATAAATTCAAATATAAAAAATGCTTTTATTCATAGGAATAAAAGCATTTTTTTATGCAGTTAATTGTACCTCCAAATAATCGCTGATATTATTGAATAGTCATTTCTCTCAGCTCTGAAGTAAGCTTTTCGATTTTCTTAAAGCTTTTTACTATATCATCTATTCTTTCATTTTGTTCCTTTACACTATCCAGCATTTCACTGACATAGCTTGTGTTTTCTTCAGTACCAGCAGATATTGATGTTATTTCCTCAACTATCTCTTGCGAAGACGTCATCAGAGCATTTACCATATTGTCTACACTTGTTACCTGATTTAGTACTTCCTTGGAGTTGTCTGATATCTGAACAAACATATTACTTACCTTCTTTGTTGAAGTATCGCTTTCACGTACTGATACCTGCACAGAATCGATCTGCTTTGTCACACTCAGGGTTTTGCTTCTGATATCTCCCAATATTGTTACAATGTTCTCAGTAGCTTGTCTTGAGTTTTCAGCCAGCTTTCTAACCTCATCAGCTACAACTGCAAAGCCTCTGCCATGCTCTCCAGCTCTTGCTGCTTCTATAGCTGCGTTTAATGCCAGCAGGTTTGTCTGCTCTGCTATGCTATTTATAGTAGTAAGTATATCTCCTATTTGCTGAGTTTGTTCATTTAACTCACTCATCTTTGTAACTGTACTGTTAATATCTAAGCTTACTGTCTCCATTTCAGCAGACAATGCGTGCATAAGATTATTTCCATTTTGAATTATTTCAACAGTTTGACTTGATTTTTCATTCATGACCTTAGAGGCTTTAACAACCATCACAATATTTTCATCCCCAACATTCATGGAATGACTAATATCTGAGACACTTGCAGCCTGACTCTCTATACTTTGAGCTATTTCATGAAAGGTCTGTGTTACTCTTTCTGATATTTGTCCTGTTACCTTCAGGTTTGAACTTAAATGTTCACTGAATTCACTTAATATTCCTACTGATTCTTTTATTTTCAGCAGCATTGCTTCAAGCTCCTTATGAGATTCCAAAGCTTCTTCCTGACTAGCCACTACTCTATTGCGCAGCCTTTCACTGAATGTACTTTGGAAAATAAGCAAGCCTGTGAACAATATTATATATACTATAAAATTGATTAGAGTAGTCATTGTTCCAGTTAAAAACATTGCTTCTTTATATATCATAAAGAAATATACTGTAAATCCCATTCCCACTATGCCCGAAAATAAAATAGGCTTATAATCCTGATAAAGCGAAACAAGTATCAAGCTAAAATAAACCATAACATATGTGGTAATATGCGGGACACCTTTCATCATCATAAAGCTTATGACGCTAACCCCTGCCACAACCACATACATAGTATGCATTACCATAATTTTCTTCCATGTGAGGATAGTTGTCAATAAGCATACTGCTGTTCCTGCAATTGCAATGCTCAATATTGTCATTAGTGGTTTGTTTGTTAATATACTTACAGCCATACTTAGCAGCCAGGATGCCCATAAAAGTTTACATAATAAGCTATTGCGTTGAATTAATACTTGTTTTTTATCCATACACTTCCCTCCTTATTATAATTAATATATATTCTACGTATTTTTTAATTACCCTTCTATTTGTCAAAATATTTTTTGTAACGAATATTAAGCCAGATTATTCCTAAAAGCTCTTTTGTTTTTCCTCAACCTGTTGTCGGGTGATTTCATAAAGATACAATTGACTTTGTATAAGCTGCTTTCCTCTTTTATCAATATGACAATATACTCCATCCGATCCTAATACTCTTGACTTTACATTATCTCGAAGCAGTATGTCAAGAATTTTTTTTATTCTTTCTATCAAGCAGCTATCTTCAACTGGAAATATTACTTCTACTCTTTTATCCATATTCCTATACATCCAGTCAGCACTTGATAAATATACTGATTCAGCTCCATTATTGTAGAAATAATATATTCTGCTGTGTTCAAGAAATCTGTCCACAATGCTTATTACTCTTATATTCTCACTTAGTCCAGCAACCTGAGGTCTTAGGCAGCAAATTCCCCTGACAATAAGCTGTATACTGACACCCGCTCTTGATGCTTCATACAAAGCATTGATAATATCCTCGTCCATAAGGGAGTTCATTTTTGCTATTATGGCAGCCTTTCTGCCTTCTCTGGCATTGTTTGCTTCGTTTTCTATAAGCTCAATAAATCTTCTGCGCATACCAATAGGGGCTACCTCCAGCTTATATAACTTATCCAGCTGTGTATAGCCGGAAAGCATATTAAATATTGCTGAAGTATCTGCTGCTATATATGGATTAGAAGTAAACAAGCCAATATCTGTATACAGAGTAGCAGTTATATCATTATAATTTCCAGTACTCAGATGTACGTACCTCTTTATACCTTCATCTTCTTTTCGGACTATCAAGGTCATCTTACAATGGGTTTTTAAGCCCATGAGTCCGTAAATAACATGGCAGCCCGATTTTTCTAACTGTTTTGCCCAGTTAATATTATTTTCTTCATCAAAACGTGCTTTCAGCTCTACCAGCACCGATACTTGTTTGCCATTTTCAGCAGCCTCTGCTAATGCATTTACTATAGGTGAATTACCGCTTACTCTATAAAGGGTCTGCTTTATTGCAAGGATATTGGGATCCCATGCAGCTTTTTTTATAAATTCAGTTACATAGTCAAAGGATTCATAAGGATGATGAAGAAGTATATCTTTTTCTGAAATTGCTTCAAAAATGTTGTCATATCCTATAAGGTCAAGAGGTGTTACAGGCGGCAGCAGCTCATTTCTCAGATAACTGTATTTATCTCCCAGCTTGTTATTGAATTTCATTAAGAAAGTAAGGTCTAAGCACCCATTTATATAATATATATCCTCATTTTTTATCTCCAGCTCTTCCTTCAAAATATCTATAAGCCTAGTATCAAATCCATAGTCTATCTCAAGTCTTATGGCAGCTCCCCATTTTCTTCTTTTTATTGACTTCTCAATAGCCTTGAGTAAATCCTCGGCACCTTCCTCGTCTATGCTTAAATCTGCATTTCTTGTTATTCTGTACATGCCTGAGCTTAGTATATTGTGACCTCTGAAAAGTCTATGTAGGTATTTCTTTATTATATCCTCCAGCAATATAAATTGCTCATTTGGGGATGGCAGCTTAATTATTCTGTCTAAAATGGCAGGTACTTGTACAGTAGCAAAGATAAAGCCGCTTTCCGCTTCCCTGCTTTCCAATAATACTGCAATATTTAGGCTTTTATTTAATATAAGTGGAAAGGGTCTGCTTTTATCAACAGCCATAGGAGTTAATACTGGAAATATAGTACTTTCAAAATATTCTTCAATATATTCCAGCTGCTTATTATCCAGATCCTCTAATTTTAAAAGTGCTATTCCCTCTCTGTTTAATGCAGGCATTATTGATCTGTTAAAGGAATTATATTGCTTGTATACCATATTGTGCACCTTTAAGGATATTTTTTTAATCTGCTCTGCTGGCAGCATACCTGATAAATCATGCTTTAAATGCCCTACATGAATCTGATCCTTTAGCGAGGCTACTCTTACCATAAAAAATTCATCAAGATTGGAGCTTACTATTGATAAAAACTTAGTCCGCTCAAGAAGCGGATTTTTCTTATCCTGTGCCTCCTCTAATACTCTGCTGTTAAATTCAAGCCAGCTTAATTCTCTGTTTATGTAGTTTTTTCCTGAATGACATTTTTCTGATTTATTAACTTCTAATACCGCTGGCTTATCATCCAGGGTACTAAATAGTTTGTTATTTTCTAACATCATGCTTCACCTTTTCCTTGGTATGACCTTATTGTAATTAAAAAAAGTCACAAGCCCTGAAGCTTAAATTAATTAAATTATCTCTAGGGATTTACCAAAAATCTTTTTAAAGCTTACCTTAAGCTTGCTCGCTTCGGCTATCTCAAGCTCGCTATAGCCGCCTGTCTTGCTTATTTTTATTATTACCTTGCTGTTAGATATGCTGCAATTAAAACCCTCAAGCATTCGTGATTTACTTTTGTCCAGCTTATCACATATGGAAAGCATAATAATTAATTTTCTGATTATGATATAATCCTCTTTGGATATTATATCCTTATGATAGTGACAATACTTTTTAAATTTATTCCCTGTGAATTTAGCTGCAACTAATGCAGTCATAATAATCTCTCTATGTAAAAGACCACTAATTCTTGAATTTGTAATCAGGTAATATGTGTGCTCGTCCCTGTTATAAAAATCAATCATTATCCCAGCATCATTAAGCAATGCTGCTCTGGATATTATTTCACTACATTCCTTAGGCAGCTTATGTATAGGTTCTAATTGATCATATATGTCCAAAGCAAGGCTTCTTACCTGCCTTGCATGATCAATATTAATATTATAACGCTTAATTATATTATTTACACTAAACTCACTTATATTTCGTATTTCACCCTGCATCTGCTGATTCAGGTAATAGTCATAGAAAACACCTTCTCTTATGCCGCTTCCGCTTACAATAAGCTTGCTTGTTCCAATTGCTTTAAGCAGCATGTAAATGGCACTGCTGCCTGCTATAATAATATCTGCCCTTTCCTTTGACATTCCAGGTATACTCATTCTTTTTTCAAGATCCATAAGTCTGATATCATGGTATATTTCTTCTATATCCTTATATTCCATCTCATAATTGTGAGTCATATTAAGACTATAGGCCTTTCTGCTTCGATCAATCTTACATAAAGTTCTGATAGTGCCTCCCAGACCAACTAATACACTTGCATCCTTACTTTTTCTCAGCCATGGCACCTTTTTATACTGTGCTGCTAAAAATTTTTCAAGCACTTGTACCGTTTTTTGAGTATTAGCACCTTTATCTAAAAACTTTTCTGTAAGATTAACCGCACCAAAGGGTAAGCTTATAGAATTTATTATTTTTTTGTTTTTAAATCTGGTTATCTCTGTGCTGGCTCCACCGATGTCCACACAAAATCCTTCTTCAATATTCATTGTGAATTCTACGGCTCTAAAGCCTAGAGCAGCTTCCTTTTCTCCAGAAATAACTTCAAAGCTGATTCCAGTATCAAGCTTCACAATATGCAAAAACTCTTCTCTATTTCTGGCTGTTCTCACCGCTGCTGTAGCTATAGCTATTAAATGTCTTACCTTGTTTGAACTGCACAAGCTTTTAAACAGCCTGAGTACTTGAAGTGTTCTGCGGATTGCATCAGGCTGCAAAATATTCTCCTTGTTCATGCCCTCTGACAGCCTTACTGTTTCCTTAACTTCATTAATAACCTTAAAGGAATTGTCAGCATATATTTCCATAATCATAAGTCTTACGGAATTGGATCCAAGGTCTATGATTGCAATCCTTTCATCCATAGCATAATACTCCTCTTTTAATAATCTATATAAATAATTACATATATGCAAATAATTTTCAACCAGAAATTAACTATTAATACAAAGTTTCTGACATAAATTGGGAATAGTTAATATTCAAATTTATATCTATTGAGCATGGTGAGTAGTGGTTTCTATTACAGTTAGCTGCTTTTCTTTAACAAGCAGCATGGCAATGGAACCAATTATACAGCCTACAAGCCAAATACTACATGCAAATACCAGCAGATTTTTGGTAGTTATTATATCCCCAACTATTGCCACCAAGCTCATGGATAACATGGAAAAGCCCTGATTAATCAGAAAAAATGCACTGCTTATTCTTCCCATATAATCCTTTCTTGTGGCATGCTGCATAATAGTCTGTGTTGATACGTTCATACCTGAGATAAATATTCCTACTAATATACCCCACATAACAAACACATTAAAATTGGCTGTTGTTATCTGCATAAATATAGTTATACCTGTCATCAACACAAAATATGAATACATTTTTTTATAGGTTTCAGAAGCCTTCAGACCAAATACTATTACTGCAATAATGCAAATTAAGAACACAATACCTGTTTTAAAGGGAAGGCTGCTGAGAAATGCCGAAGGTGCTCTGAATATCTCGGTTACATACTTAAAAAAAGACATTTCTGCGGCATTTTCAGAAAAAACAAGCTGCAAATAAACAGCGGCTCCTGTAAATGCTGCAAATACTGTATAAACTTTTTTATTTGATTTGGAACCCCTGAGACCTAGAAGCATTACCATAACTGTACCTGCCAGCATGCCAATACCTTGGTTTGACACCAGCTTAGCCTGAAATGTAGCAGGCTTTCCTAGCACCTCTACAACATAGGGAGTCCATAAAGGACCAATAAAGCCCTGTCCAAACATGGTGATAACAGAGGTTATCATTATTGCCAAAAGGGGCTTTGAATTTACTATATATTTAACACCATCCTTGGCATCCAGCAATACAGTCCTAACGTTAAGCTTATTATTTTCTGATTTTTCTCTTTCAGGTATATTTACAAAATAAACAGCAATTGCAGATATAATAAAGGATACTATATCTATAAACAGTATCATACGGCTGTAATTAAACCTTACAAGCAATGCCACTCCTATCAACGGTGATAGAATCATCAGCAGATTGTTTGCTAAACCAGATAGTGAATTAACCGTATTTAAATCCTTTTTTTCAGCAATGAAAGGTATTGTAGAGCTGTATGCAGGATTAAAGAATATACCTACAACTGATTTTAACAGTGATACTATATATACAGTTATAACAAAGTATTTATCACCTACAAATATCAAGGGCAGTGTTAATACAGCTCTGATCAAATCAGAGGATATCATTATTTTTTTCCTATTCCAGCGGTCAACCAGTGCTCCTGCAAAAAGTCCAAGCACCAGTATAGGTATACCTCTAATCAGAGCAGCCATAGCTAATGCCTTCTTACTGCCTGTTGCATTATAAACCAGCAGCGGCAGTGCAAAAAAAGTAAGCATATCCCCAAAAAAACTTATTACATGACCTACCCATAAAATTAGAAAATTCCTGTTTTTAAAAATGTTTTTAAAGCTTCCTTCTCCCATACATTACACCCACTCTCAAATAAATTAAACTTATATATATTTTAGAGGACAAAACATTTTTGTAAATGTTTTGTCACCATAGACAGGAAACTCTACGGTTATGTTGTTTTCATCCTCTGAAATAACTTCTCCCTGACCGTATTTATCATGGACTACCAGCACTTTATGCTTTACATTGTCCGCTGGACAATTGGCTTTTGAGCTTTCAGATTTTTTATCAATATTATCCTTTATTTCTCTTCTAAGCTGCCCAAGGCTGGATGCTCTGCTTCCAAAATCCTCACTTTCAATAAGTTCCTCTGGTATCATCCTTAGATAAGGACTGGGAACCCCATACACGCCAAAATCATCAGGCTTTACATGATAGGATATTTCAAGACTGTCTCTGGCTCTGGTGATTCCCACAAAAAACAATCTTTGTTCTTCCTTCTCCCCCTCCTCACCCTTACTAATAATAGGTATATTTCCAAGATTAACACCAGAAATAAATACATAATCGAATTCTAAGCCCTTGGAAGCATGAAGAGTCATAAGCTTGACAGTATCCTCATCTTGGTGTATGTTGTTGCTGACTTCCTTTAATATTTGATTACCATAAAGGGAGGAACTATTAGCATAGTCTCCTATTACTTCAAAGATATCCTTATTATTAGCCACTGAATATTCGGTAATATCATTTAAAAGCTTCATCACAATGCGTCTGTCTTCTTCAAAGGTAATAGAGGTGGGGGCAAGATACATAGCGATATCAAAGTAGTCATATATCTGACTGGCGGTTTCCTCCAAGGAGGTTGTATGGTTGCCGCACCATTCTCTGAAGCCCTTTATTTTTGACAACAGTTCAATACCGCATGTATCAGCATCAGCTTTAAAGAATTTCTGTGCTATGTCTTTTACTTTTTTTTGACTGATTCCTACACCATATCTGCCAGTACCAAGTAAAAACACAATACTGCTTTTATCTCTGTTATTAACCGCCGCCTTTAGAAGCCTCAAAGCCCAATACAATGCAGGAGTATCTCTAAGTGTTTTTCTTGATGATACTTCAAAGGGTATATCATGCTTATCAAACACTTCTGCAAAAACCTCTGAATCCTTTTGCTTTCTATAAAAAACAGCGATGTCCTTATAAGCTGTTCCCATGGAATTGAGGCTTTTAATTCTCTGGCACAAATATACTGCTTCATTAAACCTGTTGTGGTGTTTTTTTATGGTTATAGGCGTTCCGCTCTCTCGAACCCCGCTTAAGTTAACACCGTTCTTTAAAAATGATCTTGCCGCATTAAGTATGGTAGTGGTAGACCTGTAGTTAATTGGCAGTGATATTTCACTGGCATTATGCTTGACCTTAAAATCCTCAAAAACCTCTCCGCCTCCGCCTCGCCAAGAATATATTACTTGGTTTGGATCCCCAACTGCAAATATATTGCCTGTATTTCCAGCCAAAAGCTCCACCATTTTAAGCTGTCTGCTGTCGCAGTCCTGAAATTCATCTATTATTATCCATTGAGGTTTAAATTGCGATATAGGAAGCAGTTCAATGCTATAATCAATTAAATCATCAAAATCCATAATATTACAGCGTATCTTCTCCTGCTTTAAAAGCTTCATAAGCTCGTTTATATCATCATCATTTTTCATATTCCCATATAGTGTCTCTCCGCTTTTTACTTTATCCATACGCTTTTTAATCTTGTTTTTGTATTTTATTGACAAATTATTGTCAATCATTATTCTGTCATACAGCTCTAATATTTCATCTCCATCAGCTATAGAAAATTCCTTTGTATATCCTAAGTTTTCAACAGTCAGGCTGCTGCTTAGCAGAGTTCTGCAAACACTGTGAAAGGTGCCAAAAAACTTCATATCGTCATTTTTTATAGTGCTGCCTAATTGTTTTAGTCTGTCCTTGATCTCCTGAGCCGCTTTGTTTGTGAAGGTAAGCACTACCATGCTCTGCAAGGGAAGCTTTTTTATAAAATGCAGATATAGTATTTTGTGTATTAGTACTGTTGTTTTTCCACTGCCTACATGAGCGTTAACAAGCAAAGCCTTCCTATAATCAAGGACAGCCGCTTTTTGGTACTCATTCAACTTCTCAAAGCTTTCATAGAATAAATCTACAGGAGATATTTCCTTATTATCAGAAAGCCTATTAATATCAGCAGACAATAGCCTCACCTACTTTATAAGATCATCATATCTTCTCATTATTTTATCCTTTATATCAAAGGGCTTTTTTTCTATAGTCTTAACACTAATATCAAAGCCTGCGGGTACCTCTACATATCTTTTTATTATGTTCATCAGCTTTTTCTTATTTGCGGTATTTAATATCCATTCTTCATAAAACATAAAATCAGTAACAAAATGTAATACGGTGCCATGCAGCTCAATCTGATTAATAGTGCTTAAAAAGCTGTTCAGGTATTCACCCTTTGTTTTTAGGAATAGAACAAACTCCTCCCATTTTGAGGGAAGCTCTTTAAGACTGTATGCATATTCCTGAATAATTGATGGCGGTTTTTCCGCCTTCTTAATATTTTCTGGAGTATCTGCCTCCTCCAGCATTCTTCTAAGCCCCCACAGCACCAGCTTTTTATCAAGATGATAATCGCCTACACATGCCGGACATCCATCATCACATTTGCAATTCTCTACAAGTACAATAGAGTCATCTATTATTTCACTGCCATAGTCATATGCCTTTTCTGAAAAGCCCAGCCCGCCGGGATACAAATCATATATCAGAACATGAGATTTTTTTACTTCCCCCTGCTCGTTTTTACTGTTGAAAACCGTTCCTTTCAAATCCTCTGTTGTTGACATGGTTTTTCTCATGGCTGCGTTTAACAGGCTGTGCTTTAATCCATTGTAATAGTTATGCTGTGTATGGCTGTTGAAAATTCTGTCAACTTCATCATCTACAGTGAACCATAAGCCCTCAGTTTCAATTTCTTGAAAAAGCGGTAATGTTATTCTTTCAAAGCCTAGATTTTGATGGTTATGAAACTGAACCATTTTGTATGCAGGTACAGCTTCCTTAACCTTAACATCTCCAAAGCTTACTTCTGTCCTTTGAATAGCCTGATTTTTAAACTCTCTCAGTACATTAACATCAGTTTCAACAAAGGGAACAGTAAAATAGTTCATATCTACTGGAAATACATATGCTATCCTGTTGGTTGTGTCAAGACTTTCTACCATGTACTGCATACTGTCATGTATGTATATTGCCTTGGGGTGTACCTCATGAAATGCCAGATACTCATCCATTTCAGTTATCACCGTTCCGCTGAATTTATTTACTACTTTATATGTCTTATTATTGATATTTCTCAAATTATAGTCACCTGCAGGAAACTCATTTCCAATCCATACAAAGCTTCCATTGTCATTTTTAAGCTCCTTTGCTTGCAGCAAAACTGGAATAATCTCCCCAATATCGGGAAACAAAGCCGCATCGTCAAGACTGATTGGCAGCTCTGCCGCCGCAGCCCGTACATGTGCAAGCTGTATAAACAGATTATTCTTATCGATTACCGCATTTTCTACTCCGCTTTCAAATAACCACTCGCTATTTACAGCTATGTATTGATCATTTGGTGTAATATCTAATATAAGTATGCCAAAAGCTTTTCCGCCCCTGCGTCCTGCTCTTCCAAGCTGCTGCCAGAAGGAAGCCTTTGTTCCCGGGAATCCAGCTTCAACTACTATATCAAGCTTACCGATATCTATGCCAAGCTCCAAAGCATTGGTGGAAACAACACCTGCCAGCTTGCCTGTAGACAGCCTATTCTCTATTTCCTTCCGTTCTTCTGGTGTGTATCCACCTCTATAGCCTGCTACCAAATGAGATAAGTTTTTACCAAGGGTTGGCTTGTTATCCATGTTAGTCAGCTTATCCCTGACCTCCTTAAGTACTACCTCTACCTCTCTTCTAGTTTTACAAAAGGTTATAAATCTTATGTCCTGTTCAACCAAAATGGGTATCAGCTCTGAAGCCTCAGCTTCTGGTGTCTTTCTATACTGAGTATCTCTTATGAGGGGCGGCTGCCAAAATAGAATATTTTTTTCAGATGTCGGCGAACCATCCTTTTCAATATGAGTAAACTTATCTCCGCATATATTTTCAGCAAGCTCCACAGGGTTTGAGATTGTAGCAGAGCTGCACAAAAACTGAGGAGTGCATCTGTAGTATTTGCAGATTCTTGTAAGCCTTCTCATTATATTTGCCATGTGAGAGCCAAAGGCACCTCTGTAGTAGTGCAGCTCATCTATTATCATAAAGCGCAGCTTTGAAAACATATGGTTAAAGCCGTATACACTATGATTCGGTAAAAAGGATGAATTCAGCATTTCAGGATTTGTTAATATGATATTTGCATTTTTTCTTATTCTTGAACGTTCGGTATTAGGTGTGTCTCCGTCATATATGCCAGCCTGTATTCTCTTAGGTCCGAAATACTCTAGCAGAGGCACAAGATTACGATACTGATCATGGGCTAATGCTTTTGTAGGGTATAAAAATATTGCCCTTGTGGATGGATCCTCCAAAATCTTTTGAACCACAGGCAAAAGAAAGCTTAGTGTCTTTCCGCTTGAGGTTGAAGTGGTTATTACTATACTTTTCCCATTAAGAGCCTTTTCAAACATTTCACCCTGATGAGAATAAAGCTTTTCTATACCCTGCGCTTTTAAAAATGCATTTAGTTCCTTCGAAAGCTTTTCAGGGAAATCACATAAAACAGGTTTCTTTGCTGGAATTGCTTTTGTTGCAATAATGCGGTTACTATACTCTCCTAGATCTATCACTTTATTCAAACTCTATCACCCTTAGTTAATTATTGTTGGTAAAGCCTATATAGCTAATAATTCTAAATTAATAAAGACCCTTCATAGAAAGGTCCTTATATATAATAATTAAAGTATTTTCAATTTTATGAGATTAGATATACTGCTTTAAGAAAGCAGGTACTTCTTCTTCTTTTCTGCTGCTGCTTACTATGAAGTTCACGCCGAATTTTTCTCCTAGGTTATTAAGATGTAAAACAAATTCTTCTAAATATTCATCTTTTGCATTTGATATTATTTTTTGGCCATCAATAAATACCTTTTCAGTATCATAGTTTTGAGATATGATTCCGCAGAGGAAACCATAAAAGGACTTTAAGCTGTCAATTTGAAAATCACCAGTTTCAATAAATCTTAACTTTCTGTCTAGATCATGGATGTGGTTTTTATCTCTGTCGATATAAACAACATTACCATCAGACTTTTTGCCAGCTTCATTTGCCATGTCAATCATTCGTTTTGTCTTTCCTGAGCCTTTCGCTCCCAAAATAAACTTAACCATTTTTATTACCCCCTAACAAAATGTTTTATATCAATTTTAGGTTATAGGCATAAAAGCACTCATAAAACTTAAAAAGAAGTTATAAATATACTGTGCATTTTTTTGATTATTATATTATACATATTCTATAAGTTTTTAATTTTACCTGCTTTTATTTAAAAAATAAGTTAAAATATATTATATTTTATTTATAAAATCATAAATTTATATTATTAAACACTTAACTTCATGCTTTATGTATATGTATTATTAACATTTCATCAAACTTTATACATATTTAAGCTGTTTTGGCAGGTGTTCTGTCATATTTTTATATTTACAATATTATATCCTTTTGAGATAATATAAAATGTAGTGTTATATTGATTTTTGTTCCTTGCTGCATAGAGTGTTTATTTATACATTTTAGCAGTAAATATAAAGAAGGAAGGGGTATTGCAGATGGCAAAAAAAACAAATCAAAAAAGAGAGGCAAAACTATGGGAAGCTCTTGTACCCGTCGTTGCCACCATCCTACTCTTAATGTGGTCGGTACTGCCTGAAAGAGAACTTTTCGGAATCAGATTTTTCGGATGGGAACAGGAAGTTCATATTCCATTAGTATTGGGTGCACTTATAGCAGGTTTAGTTGCAATGTGGAGACTAGGTTACTCTTGGAAGGACCTAGAAGAAGGTATTATTAGCAGTATCTCTGGAACAATGCAAGCTATTCTTATTCTTGCAATTATAGGTATGATTATAGGCACTTGGATACTTGGAGGTATCGTTCCAACTTTAATTTATTATGGTTTGAAGATCCTTACACCAGGACTTTTCCTAGTAGCTGCCTGTTTACTCTGTGGTGTAGTTTCCCTTGCTACAGGAAGCTCATGGACAACAGCAGGTACTGTCGGTATAGCACTTATGGGTGTTGCACAAGGTCTTGGCATTCCGCTGCCTATCGCAGCAGGTGCGGTTATTTCCGGCGCATACTTTGGTGATAAGATGTCACCATTATCTGATACAACAAACCTTGCACCAGCAATGGCTGGAGCGAACCTTTTTGACCACGTAAGGCATATGCTTTACACAACAGGAACAAGCTTAATAATAGCACTTATCGGCTTTGCTATACTAGGCTTCGGATACGCAGGTCAGGAATTAAATGCAGCTGAGATTCAAAACCTTCTAGCACTTATTTCCCAAAACTTTAACATTACACCACTATTACTGATAGTTCCAATAATGGTTATAGTAATAGTAGCCTTGAAGATTCCAGCAATACCAGGCTTATTTGGCGGAACTCTTCTTGGCGGAATAGCAGCAATTATATTCCAAAAAAGCAGTATTGCTGATGTTATTAATGCAATGCAAAATGGTTTTTCTATCGAAACTGAAAATGAAGTGTTTAATGCTTTACTTTCAAAGGGCGGCTATCAAAGCATGTTCTGGACAATTTCTCTTATACTTGCAGCACTTACATTCGGAGGAATACTTGAAAAAACTGGTATGCTTGAAGCTATAGGCAAGAGAATACTTAGATTTGCCAAGAGTTCAGGTTCACTTGTAACTGCTACAATACTAACAAGTATATTTACAAATATACTTGCTGGGGATCAATATCTGTCAATAGTACTACCAGGTAAGATGTATAAGGATGAATTTAAGAAGAGAGGTCTTGCGCCAAGAAATCTTTCCAGATGTCTTGAAGATGCAGGTACTCTTACATCACCGCTTATTCCTTGGAATACTTGCGGTGCAACAATGTCTCAAAGTCTTGGAGTACCAACTATAGAGTATCTTCCTTACTGCTTCTTAAATCTAGTTAATCCTATTGTTTCAATAGTATTCGGATATACAGGCATAACAATGATGAAGCTGGAAAACGATCCATCATCTCCTGAATACAAAGGTAGTAAGAAAAAATAATAAAAAAATCCGCTCAACTAAGAGCGGATTTTTTTATATTATTTGAAGCTCCTTACTAAAGCTATTTAATACCTCTGCTCCTGATTCAGTTACAACCACTAAATCTTCAATTCTTACACCGAATTTTTCTGGCAGATATACTCCCGGCTCAATGCTGAACACCATTCCCGGCTTTAATAGTAAATCACTTTTTTCTGCTATGTAAGGTGTCTCGTGTACTTCAAGTCCTATTCCATGTCCTGTTCTATGTATGAAATATTTGCCATAGCCTCTTTCGGTAATATAATTTCTAGCAGCGGCATCTATTTCACATGCCTTTACGCCCGGCTTTACTGCTTCAATAGCCTTTTGCTGAGCCTCTTTTACAATATTATATACCTCTTTATATTCTGTAGATGCTCTGCTTATTATAATGGTTCTTGTCATATCAGAGCAATATCCTTCAAATATACCTCCAAAATCTATAACTACTGCATCACCTTCATTTATTATCTTATTACCCGCGCTATAGTGAGGAAGAGCACTATTAGAACCAGAGCCTATAATAGTATCAAAGGATGGCGCACTAAGTCCTAAGACCTTCATTTCCTGTTCAAGCAGCTCCTTAAGCTTTAATTCCGTTATCCCAGCTTTTATGCTTCCCATAATGTTAGATAAAGCGTTATCCGCCAGTTGTGATGCTTTTCTCAGCTTTTTGAGTTCTTCCTCAGATTTAGTTATTCTCATCTGTCCAATAATATCTGATGCCATTTTGTAGGCTGCGTTATTACAGGTTTTTAGGATTTTTTCAAATGTAGTAAACCACATAGTATCCTCTATGGCTATATTGCAATCTCTTAAGCCATATTTGGCTGAAATATCCTCTAATAAATGCAGAGGGTTTTGTGAATCATCCCAGGTCATAATGCTGTCGTAATAAGCGTTCTCTTTTACCTCCTGCTCATAAAGCTTAGGTACAATAAAAATGACTTCTCCTGTATCTACTATAACTGATGCTAAAAATCTTTCCCCGGGAAATGTAGAAAAGCCCGTTATATAATACATATTAGCTGATGGACTAAGTATAACGGATTTTAGTTTATTTTCTTTCATTAATGTCAATAATCTTGATTTTCTTTCATTAAATAGTCCCACTTATAGAAACACCCCTTTTTCTTTTTATATAATGAGTATACCCCATATAATTGATTGCTTCAAACCAGCATTTATATAAATTTAATTCAAATATTTGCAGTAAATAAGTTTTGTCACACAATACACCCACATACATATTATATATAGATATATTTTTACAGTTAATCTCAAAACCCTTTAATAATTGGAGGTATCAATATGATTCTAGGAATGGACAGCAGGGTAATAACCTGGCACATAGGCTCTGGTCTTGCAACATATACAAATAATCTGCTATATAACATACAGAAATTAAATACTGTTAAAAGCATATATATGTTTTATCCATATATAAATAAGTCCGATGTTTATCATATTGATAGTATGCCTAAAAACCTTTTATTAGGTGAAAGAAGACAAGATTTCTGGCATAACATGTATACTACTAACTGGAATATAGATTTCCCTATAGACATTTTTCACAATACAGTAAATGGTATAGGACTACCAAAAGAAAGCAAGGGTAAAAAGGTTATAACACTGCACGATCTGATTCCATACATTATGCCGGAGACAGTGGATAGACCACATCTTGATTATACTTTTAAACGTACACCCTATATAATTGAAGAAGCCTCGCATATTATTACTGTTTCAGAATATTCAAAATCAGATATTCAAAAATATTTTGGAGTTGATGATGATAAAATAACAGTAACACATCTGGCAGCCGATGATATCTATAAGCCCTATGATAGGAATAAGGCTCGCAATGTTATTTTCAACAAGTATGGTGTTAACAATAAATATATTTTATATCTGGGCGGGTTTAGCTTGAGAAAGAATATCTCTAGGTTAATAACTGCCTTTAAGAAGGTAGTTTCTGAGTCGAAAAATCCTGTAAATCTTCTTATACTTGGTGAACATTCTCGTTCATATAATAGCCTATGGAAGCTTACAGAGCAGCTTGGTTTGTGCGAATATATAAAATTCTTAAACTTTATACCTACTGAGGATTTGCCTTACTTTTACAATGGAGCGGAGGTATTTGTATATCCTTCGCTATATGAGGGCTTTGGTCTCCCTCCACTAGAGGCTATGCAGTGTGCAACTCCGGTAGTTACATCAAACGTATCCTCAATACCTGAAATAGTAGGAGATGCCTGTATACAGATAAATCCCTATTCTACTGATCAAATTTCGGATGCAATCCTCAGCTTGCTGGATAATGAAAATTTATGGCAAAGGTATAGTCTTATGGGCTTGGAGAAAGCAAAGGAGTATTCATGGGTAAATACTGCTGAAAAGACTTATGAGGTGTATAAAAAGTGTTTTATCTGAAATAGCCTCAGATAAAACACCGCCTACTACATGCTAGCACAACCTCTAGCTGTTGCCATCCCTATGTGTTGCTAAATCTATTCCCCCAAGCACTATATGAGCAAGACCAAAACCAGCAACACCTGCACCTGTTACAGGATATGCAGCAAAGGCAGCCAAGCCAGCAACTGTTACAGCAGTTCCAAGTACTGTAGGTATTAAGCCTTCACGTATCTTTCTTTCCATTGTGACTCCTCCAATCATTTTTAGTATATTGCTGCTATAAAAGCAAGTGCTGATGAATGATGTTAATTCATTACACAACTTCTTCTATAATAAAACCACAGCACAAATTTATTTTTTGTATTATTATAATTTTTATACAATATAAAAAAGCGGTTAATTTGTTATAGACTTACTTATCTATAACAAATTAACCGCTGATGAAATTAATAATTATTGCTTACTAGCTCAAAGTATGCTTTAGGATGCTTGCAAACCGGACAAACCTCTATTGCTTCTTTACCAGTATGAATATGTCCGCAGTTTCTGCATTTCCATTGTACCTGATCATCCTTAGCAAACACCTTCTGTTCAAGTACATTTTTCAGAAGCTCATTATATCTGGCTTCATGCTCTGCTTCTATAGCTGCAAGTCCTGAAAAGAGCTTAGCTATATCGCTAAAGCCTTCTTCTAATGCAATCTTTTCAAATTCCTTATACATATTTGTCCATTCATAGTTTTCACCTTCAGCCGCATGTCTAAGATTCTCTACTGTGTTGCCAATTCCTCCAAGCAGCTTAAATAATAGCTTTGCATGTTCCTTTTCATTATCTGCTGTTTCCTGAAAAATAGCGGATATCTGTTCATAGCCTTCTTTTTTAGCAACACCAGCAAAATATGTATATTTGTTTCTTGCTTGTGACTCACCTGCAAAAGCGGCTAAAATATTTTTCTCGGTTTTACTTCCTTTTAATTCCATGTATGTACCTCCTGAAATTTTGATTATGTTTGTTAAGAGTTGCTAATCTATTTTTAAGAAACAACTGGATAAATTTAATTTTAAAGTTGTTTCTCTATAGCTGATGAGTTATTCCACGTCCTGCGATAATAGCAGGCTGTCTGGATGATTATATTTTTCAATAAGACTTTCTATATATGCTTCCATATCAAAGCTGGCATAATATCCCTTTAAAACGCAATCTAGTCCATTTAGGGCATTTGTAATATCATCTTGATCCAGCTCCTTGCGAATTATGGCATCATTAAACTCATCAATATCAACCACATAATGATTTCCATCCCTTTTAATTATAAAGTCTATATACAAATCCTTGATGTCCCAAAGGCTTTCCTTTCTATCTACACTAACCATATCTACATAGTACTTATATGTATCTGATGGATCAATAATAATATTGTCATATTGCTTTAGTCTGTATATACCTATATTTTCTCTAGGAAACAAATAATATTCAACAGCTTCATGAAAAGCATGGTTTATATAACGTCTCTTATAATGCAAATAATCATTATAGACCTCAATGAAATCTATTTTGTAATCATGTCTCCTTCCGTCTTTTCTAAAGCTCTCTATAAAAGTAGTAAAATCTATAATAGTGTGTTTCAAAATCGCACCTCCTACCTGTATGAAAAGGTAATTTGTCCAACTTTTATGCAGTAATCCACAAAATTTTTTATGCTAAATTCGCATAAACTCGGCGAGGTAACTAAATAATATATATAAAGTATATACAATTTTTGTTTATATGGTCAATAATAATAATTTAAATTGTTAACGAAATTATTTTATTTTAATGGAATTAATTCTATAGACTATAAAACAGTATTATGTTAATATATAAGTACAAAGAAGTTTAACGAAGCCTGAGATGTTTGCAATGTCTCATATTTTGAACCTACAGTTCTGATAAGGGAATTCGCGTACATGTTGTAGTACCAAGCCTCAATTTACAGTTTATATTCAGTCAGAGGAAGGTACAAAGCCAAGTCAGAATACCCACCTAGCTTCGCTAGGGATCAAAATATGACTAAGCGGCATTTTGGGTACTAATTAAAAATAAAAACTCCAGATTATCTGGAGTTTTTTTTCTATAATCTAAACTTATTTACTTGCTCTTTCATTTTATCAGTCATATCCTTAAGCTGCTGAATTGTATGAGTAACCTCTTCTGATGCAGAATGCATTTCCTGCGTAGATGCGGATATTTGCTGTGATAGGGCGGCATTTTCCTGAGATACTACATTTGTCTGCCTTACCTTTTCAATTACATAATTTTTATTATTGTTTAACTCGAATACAAGCTTACTTGCATTGTTAATTTGCGGCAGTATATTTCCTATAGCGTCAATTATCTCTTTAAATGAACTTATCGTCCCGTTCATCCCCTCAACTTGTGTGTTTAAATGTTCACTGGAAATACTGGTTGTATTAACTACACTGTTCGTTTCCATAGAAATTTCCTGAAGCAGGGAATGGATATTTTGTGAAGCTCCCTTTGCTTGTTCAGATAGCTTTCGAACCTCGTTGGCAACAACAGAAAAGCCCTTTCCAGCCTCGCCCGCTCTTGCAGCTTCTATAGCTGCATTTAATGCCAGCAGATTGGTTTGATCTGCTATAGAATTGATAAGACTCGTAATATGATTGACTTCATTTATTTTTTTGCCTAAATTGAGAATTTTACTGCTTATTTGTCCAAATGATGTATTAATATCCTCAACCATTTCTATTAAACGGTTTAGCCCATCATTTCCCTCGCTTGCCTTATTTCCTGTAGCTTCTGCGTTTGTTCTGGCTTCTTCCATAAAAATCAACACATTTTCTAATTCACTGCCGAGCTGGGTAATGGAAGCATCAATACCAGATAAGTTTTCTGACTGACTGAGTGAACCGCTTGAGACTTCATGTATCGCAAGTGCAACCTCTCCTGAGGTTTCATTCATTGTATTAGATACATTAGAAAGTGACTGATAATGTAACGCAATACTATCGCAGTTTTCCTTTACGAGCTTTAGCATACCTGATATATTGTTCATCATTCCATTCAGAGACTTTTTCATCATCCCAAAATCGTTCTTACTGGCTGTGTTTATATTAGCGGTAAAGTTACCTTGAGATATTAGGTTCAAATGATTAATCATATCCTTTATGGATGTATTTATGGTTTTTATAATAGCTAATGTCAATAATAAAAGAAGAATTACTGCTGCTGTTGTTATATATGTAAATATATCTAAATTTTTCCTATATATATCTTCGCTGCTTTTATTTAAATTATCAGCAGTCATATTATTGTATTTAATTAGTCCATCAAAGTAATTTATGATATTTAACTCTAAGGTTTTTTTTCTGGTTAGTTCTGTACTGGAAAGCTTTTTATTATCCTTGGCGGCTGTCTTTATAGCTTCCCAAATCAGCATGTATTCTTTATAGTCCTTTTTAAGCCTATCTATATATTCCCTCTGGTTTTTATCAGAAATTAAGTCTTCATAAACCTCAATATTAGTATTTATTGCAGTATCGTTGTTTTTAATATCTTTTTCATATTCATAGTAAAATTTACTTTCCGCGGCCATAGACATATTATAACGTAGTACGAAAAAGTTATTTTTCAGTTCCCCTATTTTAACTATTGGAATTAGATTTTTATTATACATAATATCAATGTTATGGTTGATTTTTTTCATTGCAGAGTAGCCGGTTGCACTTATAACACTGGTTGCTATTATTGCTGCAACTGAAAGAAAAATAATGCTGTGTACTACCTTCACGTTTTTAAAGCCTTGCCTTAGAATTCCAAAAAAAGAACTTAATTTCCGCAGATACATTAAAAATCCCCCTCTTATAATAATTCTACATATACTCGTATTACTTCTGCAACTGACCATGCCTGCGCCATGCAGCCTCTTGGGTAAAACGGTTCGTCTCCGTCAAAGATCTCGGCTATACTTCCTAGACAACCATCCTGCATGTGCATATAAAACTCATTTAGCATCTGCTTTATTCGGTTTTTACTTTCTTGTGAGTATTCATTTACCTTTCCATAGGCATCTAAAAAAGGTCCTATAAGCCATCCCCATACAGTCCCCTGATGATACGCTCCATCCCTGTGATAGATATCACCCTTATATATTCCTATATATTCATGATCCTCTGTTGATAAACTGCGTAAGCCATATGGAGTATAAAGACTCTGATAGACCTTTTGTACTACAAGCCTGCTTTTCTCCTTATCCAGCATACAATAGGGCAGACTAACTGCTATTACCTGATTTGGTCTAAGCTTGCCTATTTTTTGACCGCCTTGAATTACGTCGTACAGGCATTTTTCATCCTCATTCCAGAACTGTTCAACAAAGCTGTTTTTTACTTTTTCCGCCAGTGTGCCGTACATTATATCAGCTTCTTCAAATTCCGCTGAGAATTTATCCATTATTTTCAGGGCATTATACCACAATGCATTAATCTCAACTGCCTTGCCGTGACGAGGAGTCACTACCCAATCTCCTACCTTCACATCCATCCATGTTAGCTGTGTGCCATCATTTCCAGCGGAAAGTAAAGCATCCTCATCCATAAATATGTCATATTCAGTTCCTTTTATATGGTATTGAATAATTTCCTTAAGATATGGATATATTTCCTTTTTTACGGTCTCTCTGTCCCCTGTATATTCAAGATATTTATATACAGCTTGGAAAAACCACAATGTTCCATCGGCGGTATTATACATAGGCTGGTTATTTTCATCGGGGAACATATTTGGGATCAACCCAAATTTTAGATATTCAATAAAGGTAAGAAGTATCTCCTTTGCTTCCTGAAATCTTTTAGTTACCAATGTAAGTCCCGAAAAGGCAATCATTGTATCCCTGCCCCAGTCAGTAAACCAAGGATATCCTGCTATAACTGTCTTTTTGCCGGTTGAGAAGCGTTCTACTATAAACTGATCTGCCGCTAAGGTCAGCTCCTTTAGTATAGGCTCCTGATAACCAGCCAGCTCTAAAAGCTTCTGTCTTCGCTTTTTTTCCTCAGAAATAATTGACAGTGGATTTATGTCTGTATCTGTCTCTATTGTCGCAGAAAAGGTAATAATGTATTCACCATATGGTTCCATCTCGTATGTAAATTCTCCGGGTATAAAGTGAAAATCTATGGGCTTTAGCTCTCTTTCCGCTTCATTTCTGTAAAAAACAGGTAAAGACCAGCTTTCCTTTTGCAAATATGTACAGTTGGAGATGATTTTTAGATCCAGATTGGTTTCTTTCTCTACTAAGTGAAGGGTATTTCCCTCATAATGCTGGGTGTAATGAAATCCTTCTCTTTTGCTTAAGTCATGGTGATCCCTGAAATTCACATAAGGAGTAAAGCTCATTTTTATCTTTTCTTTTCCGGTATTTACCCGATAAACAATTGCTACTGTATTCTTTCCATATTCCATAGAAATCTCTTTTTCGATACATACATCTTGGATTCCAAAGGAAAATCTAGGAAGCAGGTCATAGCTGACATTTCTTAGATGCTTGAAGCCTTCTGTCCTTTTTCCTATAAATTCGTTGCTATGCAAGGGATATGTTTTTTCGCCTATAGTTATTTCTTCATCGATTTTTGCTAACAACAGTACTCTTTTTACGGGAGCCACAAGAGAAGCATTTAATAATCCGTTATATTTCCTTATATTTGCTCCAATAATTGTCGAGGAACAAGAGCTTCCTAAACCATTTGTAATTAGGTACTCTTTTTGCAAGCCCTCATCAAATGTTCTCCAGCTATGTAATCCAAGCTTCACAACTACACCTCCGTATTATTTTTCAGTCAATACCAATAAGGAAATCATTACCTAATTTAATCACTCTCACTTATTCATACAGTATGAATTCCCTACTAGCATAGCTTTTTGATCATATATAGATATTATAACACATTTTCATGCAAACGATTGCATTATTTCAAAAAATATTATACAATACCTTTGATAGGAGGTCGGTAAATATGTGTAAAAGAGCTTTAGTATTATTTTTAGTTCTCATACTCTTTATCTCAGGTTGTCAGGGTACACCGGATAAATCAGCTGACATAACACCACAGCCCACAACGGCTGAGCCTACCCCCGTTAAGGAGGAGAAGGTTACAGCTTATGCAGTTCCCAATCAAAGCGGTGTTTTTTCCAGTAAGGATTTAATTTATTTTGTTATGACAGACCGCTTCTATGATGGTGATACTGCCAACAATCAATTTAGTGATGTGGATAAAAACAACCCAAAGGCATATCATGGAGGGGACTTAAAGGGAGTTACAAAAAAACTTGACTACATTAAATCCCTAGGAGCTACAGCTATCTGGCTGACTCCAGTTGTTCAAAACGAGGAATATGGTTATCATGGATATTGGACCAGGGATTTTTATAAGGTAGATCCTCATCTGGGTACTATGGAGGACTTGAAAAACCTTGTTGATGAAGCTCACGCTAAGGGGATCAAGGTTATACTAGACTATGTTGTTAATCATACAGGCTATAATTCTCCTTGGCTCAAGGATAGCACAAAAGACAATTGGTTTCATCCTAGAAAAGATATATCAAACTGGAACGATCCAGAGCAGTTGGAAAAAGGATGGATTTATGGGCTTCCCGACCTAGATCAAAGTAATCCTGAAGTAAAAGCCTTTTTAATTGAAAATGCTTTATGGTGGATTGAGCAGACAAATATAGATGGTATGCGTCTGGATACTGTAAAGCATGTATCTAAATCCTTTTGGAATGAGTTTGCATATTCCATTAAAGTAAAGTATCCTGATTTTTATCTTTTAGGTGAGGTATGGGATGAAAATCCCACATATTTAGAGCAATTCCACGCACTTGGTATAGACGGTTTAACGGATTACCCGCTGTATAAGGGGATAAAAACTGCCTTTACTCGTTTTGGAAAGGTCAACACGCTTATTAATGCAATTAATCAGCGAAAAACCTATACAAATCCTGAGCTAAATGCTATATTCATAGATAATCATGATAATAAGAGACATATTACAAGCGCAGGAGAGAATGGCGCAGAATACTTAAAGCAAGCATTAACCTTCATAATGACATATCCTTCAATACCAACAATATACTATGGCACCGAACTGGGAATGGAAGGCGGAGACGATCCTGACAACAGACGAGACATGGAATGGGAAAAGGTCAAAAACTCCGATATGCTGAAATTCTATAAAACTCTTGCAGATTTAAGAAGCAAACCCGTAGTCAGCGATGGAAGCTTTGAATTGCTTGATTACGACAATTATTTCTTCTCTTATATGAGACAGAAGGACAATAACTCACTAATTGTTGTTTATAACGTACAAAATAAAGAAAAAGCAGTTACTATAAATTTACCTGCTTCTAATGTAAAATACAAAAATATTCTTACAAACAAAACATATACTGCTGCTGATAATAAACTGGAAGTAACACTGCAACCATTAGAAATTTTGCTGCTTGAATCTAAATAGTGGTTTATCACTAATCAGTTCAATAAACAACCCCTTAGAAGGGAAGCAATAACTAACCCATGAACAAGTTAAGTTTTATGGTTGCTTCCCTATATATGCTAAGGGGTTCTCACTTTTATATGATTACTTTACTGCTAATCCCTACACAAAATGTAAGTTGACAGAGGTGCTGCCTTTACATCATTCCAGAAGCTGCTCTCACCCTTGCTTACTCCTGATAAGTTAACTTGAAACTCATTTGCTATTACCTTCCATTCGCCATCCAAGGGGAGCTTGATCAATACTGTATGCTTATTTGCATTATGCACTATCAGCATATTTTTAAAATCTCCCTCAAAGGATGACTTTAACAGGTATGCTATAGTGTTCTGTGGTGAATCTATAAAGCTTAAACTATTTCTTATATCCTCTGCGTCATCTAGGCATAATACCTTCTGACTTTTCCTTAAGGCAATCAGATTCTTTATATAATCAAAGGTGTCTCTATATATGTTCTTTCTATTCCATTCTATTTTATTTATTTCATCGCCTGCATTATAGCTGTTATGATTTCCCTTCTTAGTCCTTAGTATATCTGTACCGCCCTGTATAAACGGAATTCCTTGTGATGTAAGCACGACAGACAGCGCAAGTCTGTTCATCAGTTCTCTTTCATAGGGAGCTGCCTCACGATTACTTTTCTCAAACTTGTCAAATAATGCGAGATTATCATGGGAGCTTACATAATTTATTGATTCGCTTGCTCTATCAGTAAAGCTGACTATACTATCGCTGTAATTAATGCTGCCTGCAATTCCCTTTTTTACTTCGTTTTCCAGATTATAACCTCCATTAACAAAGCCTAGTCCAATACCATCATTATCACCCTTAAGAGCATTTCGAATATCATCATTGAATACAGCTATATTAATGCCCTTCTGACTTCCCTTTTTAAGCTGTAAAGCATAGTCTAAAGCCGATTCTCCACCTGTCCAAGGTTCACCATATACTAGTATGGCAGGATTTATTTTTCTTAATTCGCGCGCTACTTCTTTCATAGTTTCTATATCATGAAGTGCCATTAAGTCAAAGCGAAAGCCGTCAATTTTATACTCTGACGCCCAGAACTTTACAGAATCAACAATGAACTTTCGCATCATTGGTCTCTCTGACGCTGTCTCATTGCCGCAGCCTGAGCCATTTGTATAATTACCATAAACATCAGTCCTATAATAGTACTGGGGAACCAGCACGTCAAAGGGTGAATCTCCTGTTGAGTAGGTATGGTTATATACAACATCCATAACAACTCGTATGTCATTCTCATGAAGCGTTTTTATCATTTCCTTGAATTCTTTAATCCTTACAGTGCCATCATAGGGGTTTGTGGAGTAAGAGCCTTCCGGTACATTGTATAAAATCGGATCATAGCCCCAATTATATTGGTCGTCCTTTGTTTCATCAACACTGGCAAAATCATAGACTGGAAGCAGATGCAAATGTGTTATACCCAGCTCTTTAAGATGGTCAAGTCCTGTTGAAACACCTTGTGGACCTCTTGTGCCAGCTTCTGTAAAGGCCAAAAACCTTCCTTTATTTTGTATTCCTGACTGTTCATCTATAGAAAAATCTCTTACATGTACTTCATAGGCAATAGCTTCTGTAGGTTTTAATGCCCTTGGGATATTATGCTCCTCCCAGCCCTGTGGATTGATAGCTGCAAAATCAACAATCATTCCCTTTTTACTGTTGGCTGTTGCTCCTTTTGCATATGGGTCTGGTGTCTCCCTTTCTATTCCATTTATGGATATCCTGTAGTTGTAGTATTTATTTTTATAGTCACCCTCCAGCTTAAACACCCATACCCCCTGTTCTGCTTTGCTCATAGGATATACCTTGCCGATATTATCATTATAGTCGTTATAAATTACTACCTTCATTTCCTGGGCAATTGGCGACCATACCTTAAATATCGTAGAATCCTTATTATAGCTGGCTCCTAAATCATCAGCGAAATAAACAAATCCATTCATTTCTAATACTCCTCCCAATACAAGCTTTACTTCATAGCTTAGATTAATTTAAGTTTTAAGCTAA
>CALGKJ010000166.1 GCA_937930535.1 uncultured Clostridia bacterium | reverse complement strand
CAGTATTTTCTTTTATAGCATCAATAACCTTTATTGGAGGGATTTTATTCATCTTACAATATTCAAAATATTTATCAAAATCCTTTCGCTTGGCTTTGCTTAATTGCTTTTCCTTTGAATGCATTGTATCACCATCCTATTACAATTTTATCTTTGATACCATTTGGATTGTGTATTAAATAATTCATAGTAGCTGCCTTTATTAGCCATAAGCTGGTCAAAGGTTCCTTCCTCTACTATCTCACCACCGTCAAATACAATGATTCTATCCGCCAGGGTAGATGTAGATATTCTATGGGTAACATAGATTACTGTCTTATCTTGTGATAGTGAAAGGTATTTTTTGTATATTTCAGTTTCAATAAGAGGATCGATATTACTTGTAGGTTCATCTAATACAATAAAGTCCCTGCCTCTATAATAAGCTTTCCCAATTGACAGCTTCTGCCATTGTCCGCCGGATAAATCTGTACCTCCCAAGTCTTTGCCTAAGTAAGTACTGCTAGGTATGTCAGTTAAAGCGGCAAAGCTTAGTGCAGCTTCCGCCTTTAATATGTCAACGGGTTTTGAGGTATCCCCCATATAAATATTGTCTTGTATTGTAAAGGTATTAAAGCGTGCAGGATTTTGAAAAACCACCGATACATTATCATAAAATGTATTTGCCGATACTTTCTCTGATTCTATACCGTTAATATAATATACCCCCTGTGATGGAGATAATATCTTTAATAGTATTTTGGCAAATGTAGTTTTGCCTGCTCCATTTATACCTACCAGTGCTATTTTTTCACCTTTTTTTATTGTCAGGCTTATGTTTTTTAGTGCGTATCTATTGGTCATGGGGTATCTGTATGATACATTTTGAAGCTCTATTAAGCTAATGCCGTCCAAGCTTTTTTTGCAGCTATTTTCTTCTTCCAGATCCATTACATCATAATATTCTGCACTTTCATTTCTTTTACTTATAAACTCAGAAAAAGAGCTGATTAAGCTGCCTATTCCGTTTATCAGTATTCCGCTTATGATTAGTACCGTACTAAATTGACCGATAGAAATTTTGTTTTTTATCATTAACAGGATTGCATATACATTAATAAATGCAATTACAATGTCGCTCAAGACACTGCTTAGGGTTTCCAGGCTTGTTGCTATTATTAATGCTTTTGTTTCTTTTATTGTGTATTCATCAATGTTTTTCTTCCACTTTTCAAAGAAAAAATCAGATAGATTCAACGCCCTTACTTCCTTAGCAGCAGTCTCTTTTAGAATGTCCTGAAAATAGTCTGCTTTTCTTTTCAACTGTGAATTATCAACCTTAAACTTAAATTTCAACTTATTACTAAAGGATGAAATGTAAAATACAGGAATAGGCGTTATCAAAATAATAATGCACAGCAGAGGATGTATGTGGTATAAAATTGTGCCATTTAAAACAATGGCAACTGTTTGTCCAAGTATTATGTATGCATTTTTTACTACCTTTGGATTTAGTCCCGACCACTTATCATTGACAAAGCTGGTGACTCTGTCTATCTTGTCATTTATAGCTGGTATTTCCAAATATTCTGTTGTTATTTTATTTAGCTTGCTAAATATCCTTCTATTGATTTTTTCTTGATATCTATGCGATTGAACTATATCCAGTCTTTCAATGTCATTATTTCCAAATAGATACCTGTTAAGATATTTCAGCATAAAGTTTATTAAAAAATATGATAGTAGTATCAATACAGCATTGCCTAATATATCTATGGATATGCTATTATTTAGTTTGTCAACATACCTGCCCCATAAATAGGCACTGGATGGTAGTAAAATACTATTTAACATTATTAGGAATATAAGTATAATGCAATGACCTTTTATTAAGTTAAAAGTTTCTTTAAAGATTCTTACTAAATATCTTATACTGCCTTTATTATTTGCTGCCAGCCGCTGCTCCAGCATTGTTGTTTTATCATAAAGCATTTAACCCACCTCCTTGTCTTTTTGGTACCATTGTTTTTGTGAGTTAAACATATTTGCATATATTCCATTAACATTCATTAGTTCCTTATGATTTCCTTTTTCATACACTCGTCCGTCTTTAATTACAAAAACTTTATCTGTTATCATAGTAGATGCCAGACGATGGGTGATTAGTATGGCACTTTTGTTTTCAACCATTTCTGCAAATTCCTTATATAGCTGCGATTCTGCTATTGGGTCCAAGCTGCTTGTAGGCTCATCTAGTATCAGTATGTTTTTGCCGCTCATAAAAGCTCGTGCTATGGCGATTCTCTGCCACTGACCTCCTGATATATCTTGTCCTCCCACAAATTCACGCCCCACTAAAGTATCATAGCCCTCATTTAATATATTAATAAACTCATTAACCTTTGCTTTATTTGCAGCCTTTTCTATCTGTTCAAGGTTATTTATGTTTTCTATATCTCCTATTCCGATGTTTTCTTTTAAGGAAATATTATACCTGCCAAAATCCTGAAATACGGTTCCGAATAGCTTTGATTTTTCTTCTGGAGTATAATAATTTATAGCTTTTCCGCCTACTAGGATCTCACCTTTATTTGGTTTGAACAGACCTAGCAGCAGTTTTATTATTGTAGATTTGCCTTCTCCGTTTTCCCCTACTATAGAGACTTTTTCTCCGTCCTTGATGGTGAATGTAATACCCTTTAAAATATATCTGTCAGTTTCCGGGTACTTAAACCAAACATCTTTAAATTCTATTGTATTGTTTTTCTGTATTATATCTGATGGTGTCTTATTGTCCTCGGATAAATCAAAGAATTTTTCAAGATAACCTAATTCAATACTATGGGAGCCTGAGTATTTTATTATGTCAAAGGGTTTTCCCAGATAATCATAAAAACTCTGCACAATCAGAATAGATGTAGAAACGAGAATGCCTATGGATATTTGCCCTTTTAAATATAGTAACAGTATTAAAACTGCATTAATAAAGCTGGAAATTGTAGTTATATTGGTAAATAAAATTGTTCTTTTTAGATGCTTAATAAAAAATTTTTCATATTCTTTATTTCTTCCCTGCATCTTATTGCTATAATGATTTATTAAGTAATCTGAGCAATTGTTCGCCCTTATTTCTGTCAAGTGGCTGCGGGATTTTAAGTAGCTTCCTAATATATATATTTCATGATCCTTGCTCCAGTACTTATCCATTTCTGCATATATATTTTTATTCTTTCGAGATACTAATAAAAGCTCCAGACAGAATGGCAGCACCAGAGTCAGAACCAGCCACCACCTGACTTGTACGATTAAATACAGTACACCTATGCTTCCAATAATATTTGATATAAAAATATAAGTATACATAGGATATAAATGTCTGAAGCTTTGTTCTACATCCTTAAAAGCTTTATTAATTACTTTTATGGAGGACTGCTTTTCCAAATTTTCGTATTCCATATCCTTATACTTTTTCAGCATTTCGCCTCTTAATTGTGTACGTACCATTAATAATGTCTTTTTTTCCACATAGGTATAAATGAATATATCAATTATCTTAGGAAAAATTCTTAGAATAACAAGCATAATTAGTAAAGGAATATATTTAATAATATCCAGCTTGCCTTTAGATACTAAAATACCATTGTCTATAATTTTACCATTTACAAGTACTAAAACCGGATTAATTAGTCCTGCTAAAATAGATAAAATCAGTACTGTTATAAATATAAATGGTATATTTGTATATACAATTTTGAATATAAGCTTGTACGCTTTAATAATTTCTTTCATCAATATATCCCCTTTGTATATGTGATATCAACCATATTTGCATTATGAAATTTGCTGACCTTTGAGCCTGATTTTATTCTTGACAGAAAAAATTAATGCAGTGCTCTGCCAGATTGTCCATATGTATTTCATTGGCTAAAATATAGCAGGGTATTTTAAATTCACTGGATAGCTCTTTGATTTTGTTATCTAGCTTTTCTGAGTCTTCATAGTCCAGCCTGCTGCCTATTGTAGTCCACTTAATATCTTTTTTTACCGGATAGAGTGCTAAAGCAATAACCTTGCCCCCCTGATAGTTTTCCATAAAGCTTATTGTTCTTCTTATATACTTGTTATCATCGAAGGTATTTACACATAGTATAATAGCATCAGGCTCTACGCCTAGTAAAAACTCTACATTTTGCAGTGAGTAGCATCTTAAATTTCCTGTTGTAAAATGCACTGTTTGAGATTGCGAGCCTGCTAATATCAAGTCCACGTTTTTGTCTTCTATTCTTCCCATCAGCTTATTAATATAGTTTATTGATTCATAGCCTGTTAATTTGACAGTGGAATCATATCCAATAGGATATACTTCATCAAAGCCATATAGCAATGAGGACGGCTCTGTTCCCAACTGTCCAAGCTTATAGCCTTCCTTAAGAAAACGCTGCCTCAAGCAAAGCTGCAAGGTAAATTTCCCTTGTTTTGAGGAAGTACCCATAATGGCGATTACAGGTGTACCAACGCAGCGCAGTTTGCCAAATAAATTATTGGCGGAGTAACTTTTATCCACCTTTGGGTAGTAGTATTGTATACTGTTTAAATCACATGTGTCGCTGTACATAGATATATCGTCAAAGCAGTATAGCTTTTTTTTGTGCTGGATACATTTCTCAATAATAATCTTTGCAATATCTTTTTTTAGCAAGCCCGACAACTCTCTGACATGTCCCATTACAAAGGTTTCAAAGTCGTCATCCCAGTTTAGCTTATCTATATCCATTATTTCAAAATCAGCAGACTTTGAGTATTTTAATACCTCAGAAACTTTTTTCCCGATATTCCCTAGATACTTTGTATCGTATATTCCTCTGATATCAAAGCCGCACAAATCGTTGAATGCCATTATGCTGTGCATTTCCTTGTTAAAAGGGAACAGAACCGCACTGTTTATGTCAAATGATTTTTCTATTTTTTCATTATGTTCAAAATAAAATTCCTTCTTGGCGTTCTGCCTTAAAATGTTTAGTGCATTGCTTTCCCCAGCTTTGATTTTATCAAAATTCTCAATCAGTATATTAGTTATATATGGTGCCATAAAGCTGCTGCCTATGACATTTTTATATTCATTATTTAAAAAAGGAAGCTTCAGCTCTTTTGCAGGGCATCTTACATTTACAAGGCTGTTATGTACATACTCATATTCTCCTATTTGCATATTGTCAGCACCTATATCAACACCTATTACTTCTTCAAAGGCGGCGGGATAGGAAACAGCACCTAGATTGTCAAAGGCTGAAACAATTATGACTCCTTTATTGTATAGCTTGCTGCATATCTCTCTAAATGCCTCTATGTCTCCGCAATGCGTTATGCCTAAGCTTAAATGTATTATTTTGCAGTTAACTTTATGATATATATAATCAAGTGCAAACAGCATACAGTCTAAATCTATTTCATTATTTAATTTGTAATCAAATAACTTTATTATATAAATATCAGCATTGACTTTGTTTTTTTTCAGTATGTGATAAACCGCAGTACCATGCCCGATATTATCTTCAAATCCATGGCATATATTGTATTGTCCATTACTATTTAATACAATAGATACACCCTCTACCTTATGATTCTCAAATGCTTTGTGCTTATGATTCACACCACTGTCAATCAGCACAATATCACAATTTATACTCATTTAGAAACCTCCAACATTATACTTTATATAAAACATTAAGAAACAAGCATAAGTACAAATCATATATACCTATGCTTGATTTATGGTAAATAGTGGAACTAGATATTGATTTAACAACAAGTTAACTTAATTAAGCTTAGTACTAATAATTAGCACCAGCAGTTATTTTCATTGTAAAGAGCGAAAGTCATTTTTTCTTTCATAGGCTTTACTAATTTTTTCATCTAGTTCACCTCCTCCTTACATAATTATCTGCTTATAGACATTCAACAGCTTAATGTATGTATAGGGAAGCAATCATAAAACTTAACTTATTCATGTGTTAGTTATTGCTTCCCTTCTAGGTTTTTAGCTTGGTATAATTTAAGGTTTAAGCTAAAAACCTATAGTTCAAGTTTATATACTCTTATTTAATTATTTGCTACTATGTAAATGTCTCTAATCAGCTTTTATTATATATTAGCACCAGCAGTTGTTTTCATTGTAAAGAGCGAAATTCATCTTTTCCTTCATAGGCTTTACTAATTTTTTCATCTAGTTCACCTCCTTGGACTTAATATATCTAGTTGCCACTATTTATCAAGCTTAATAATGAATCCTTGATTTTATTGAAGGTAATAGCACCGCTGCTTATGTCAAGGAATATGCTTTCATTGCTTTGAAAGTTTACATTAAAGGTATTTTCTATCTCCACTATAAGGGTAATAAATGCTAATGAGTCCAGCTCCAAGACTTCGTCAAAATTTTCTTCGTTTATGTAAACTCCATTTGATTCAAATAAGTCTTTTAAGGTTTTTAAAACATTATTGTCCATTTTATTGTCCATGCCCTGTATTCTGCACAAAACGTAATGTACGAAATTGCATGGACTCGTCACCCCTTTCGCATATATTTCTAATTTCTTTCAACTTAATCTCCTTTTTCTTAAAACTTATAATTTAACCTCTTGTATTAGTCCTTGCATACTCATGTTTCTTATGTAGTACGGCAGATAGTTCTTATATTGATAGCACAGCTTTTTGTTTAAGACAAACTTCCTTCTATATTGACAGTACTGGTTGCAGCATATTGGATAGCTGCTGCATGTCTTGCAGGCTTGGCCAGTGTCGTCTCTTATCAGCCACCTTGACAGCTTTTCTTCATCAAATTCTATAATGCCGTTTTTATCTATTTGAGAAACATTGTTATAGTCAGAATTATTTTCATCGTATATGGCCAGAGAACACTTATACACCTTCCCTTCCGGGTCTATGTAAAAGGAGTTCTTCCTTGATGCTGAGCATACTCCTGCTGCCACACCTAGAAATACCTCGTTTAGGAATGCTATTTGATTTTTAGTAAATTCATCTAGTATGTTAAAATACTGCGTGTCCTCTATTATTTCATCTCTAAGCAAATCAATTTGACTTCCGCCATAATCGCTCATTTTCTGCCAGTTAACTCTGAAATTATTATTTGATTTCAGAAAATCTAAGGATTGCAGGAAATAATCAAACTCTTTGACTATTGATTTTGTTGCATTTACTCGGATGTTGATTTTATAGTATTTTTTTACATTATCGCTAATATTCCTTAAATTACTAATTATTGTTTTATATGAGTCGTTTTCTTTTATATGAGGTCTAAAAATATTATGGTTTTTTTCAGTACCGTCTATTGTAATTTGATAAAAACAGATATTGCTTTTTAAAAGCTCTGTAAAGGTGTCTATGTCTAAATTGTAGCCGTTGGTGCTGATAGCTCCTGTCAAAGGTTTTTTAAGCTCTTTGCATACACTTTTGCATCTTTGCATAAAGCTAATAACAGTATCCTTTGCCATAAGGGGTTCACCACCAAACCAATTTATCCTTACCGCCTTGTATCTTGAAGCATTTTTTTTGATGTATAATAGAATGCCGTCCATAACTTCATCGCTCATATACTTTGAGATTCTATTTTCCTGGTAGCAATATATACATTTAAAATTGCAGTCATCAGTGGGAATAATAGTAATATCAAGTAAATCATTTGAAAAGATACTCTCATAGTACTTTAAAGTAGCTTTACTATATTCGTCTACATCCTCTTTAACAACAAAGCCTTTGCTTATCATCCAGCCTAATCCTTCTAAATCATTTTCACTAAGTAATTTGCTGTTTTGAAGGTTATTAAACTTATGTATGTCTTCCCTGCTTATTTTTACAAATTGATTGCTTAGTAAATTTCCCAATAACAAGCTGCCGTCCATGTCATTTGTATTAATGTTATATTTAGAAAGTTTATATCCCAATACCTATTCACCACCTTGATATTTTGTTAATTCACAGCTATACAATACCGCCTATAAAATTAGTATGTATTGCTTTTTCTTCATGCCTGGAAAAAAACATATATTCTTTTAAATCATCAGTAAAGGACTTAGCCTTTTCTTTTGATTTATTGTCAACGTAAGCTTGTGAATCGAAATTAACAGGTGCAGCATATATCTTCTGCTGGTTACTAATATCAAATGTGCCAAATCCATTATAAGTAAAATATCCGAAAAAGAATAAATATCTGCAAAGCAAATAATAATAGTACCCGCACTTAACCTTTTCGTACATATTAAATTTTTCTGATTTAATCAACATATTTCTGATTTCCAGAAATGATAAGGGAGTACCTTCCGCATCATAGCAAAAGCCGCACCATACGGGGTCAAATGTAGCCCATTTTCCATAGGATGGCAGGTATATGTTTACAAGCCAATGACAATCCATTATGGTGTAGTCGGCAGGATTGCCCTGAATGAGATGTGCGGAATATCCAAAAGCCATGCAAAGCTCCTGCATTATTATTGCTGTCATCAAGCAGTTGACACCTTGTCCCATCCCAAAGCGGTAATCTAACAAGCTGCAAGCATTTAAGCTTGATCTGTAATTTGTATATCCATCATGGGGAATATTTTCGCTTATCCAGTGTAACAGGCTTTTAATATGTTCAAGTTCATTTAGTGAAGCTTCTTTTAATGGAAGCTTATATTTACTAATAAGGGTACATAATTGACTATCAAAGCTAAAATTGATTTTTGTTTTTTCACTTTGTTCATTTATAAACACTGGATACTCTAATAAAGCTTTTCTATATGAAAGTAACTCTTTGTAATTCTCGCTTTTGTTCATTTCTTCTCCTTTCCTGCCTTTAAATAATTATTTTTCTACTGTACCAACTACAAAGTAATTTCCAAAGCTTATGTAAGAATCTTCATCTGCCAAAATATTTGTCAAATCAGCATAGTACTCATTTAACTCTTCCAGCTTGATTAGTTTAGTTCTAACCAGTGGATGGTTGTCCGAATTTTCTTGTTTCCAATTCTCGACCATGTCAATTAGATCTTTTCTTTTACAGTTGCAAACATCAAGACTTGAATTTACAACTTTTATATCTTTTATTCCATTTTTCGCAAATAATGTATATATTTTTCTTCCGAAATATATGTCACCCTTGACAAATCTTCTATATCTTACTTCAGCGTCATAATACTTTCTTAAGTGTCTTGGTTCAGGATAGAAACAATTTAACCCCTTATCTATTTCACATATGGCAATTTTCCCTTTTGGCTTTGTGACTCTAATCAGTTCCCTTATAGCAGCTTCAGGATTTACCAAATGCTGAAACAGCAGTCTGCTAAAACAAATATCAAAGTGATTATCTTCAAAAGGCATATTATAACAGTCACAATTTAGAAAGCTGACATTTTCAATATTAAGGTCTTGAATTTTTTTTCTTGCATAATCCAAATACTTATTTTCTCTATCAACACCGACAATTGTACCTTGACCGTTTATACCAGCTAATAGCCTTACTGCCGCTCCAGTACCGCATCCTACGTCAAGGGCGGTTTTGCATCCTGTAAAGTCCAGCAAATTCATATTTTTTTTAAGTATTTCTTTTTCTATATTAAAGCTTTGCTCAAGTCTATTGATCTCATATTCTATTTCTTTTTCGCTGAACAAATTTGATTCATAAGTTCCTGCAAATTTTCTATCCATTATTCAAAATCACTCCCAGCATTACAACTAATATTTATACCAGTGATTGTAATTGCAAGTTTCCATACAACTATCTCACTCTTATACATTTAAGTTAAATTTAATGAAATTTGTTAAATGTTATATTTTTTATTCCATTTTACCATCATATATATAATTTTACAAGTTTTTTGTAAAATTAAATTAATAAACAAGAGTGGTTATAGCTTCGAAGTACTTCAAAGCTATAACCACTCTTGTTTTGTGTAACTATATTTAATCATTTCTATTTTTTTTCTTATTAAGCAAAGCCGACGTATTAAGATTGTTTTCTTCAGCTTTTACCTTTTTCTTTATGATAGTTGATTTCTCATTATCTGTATTATTATTTGCCCCTGCTTTTTCTACTAGCTTTTCTTCCTCGGCTTTATAAGGTTTTGCCTTTTTGATGGTCTTCATTACTGGCTTTTCCTTTTTCTTACTAACTTTACTTTTTAGCTTATCAAGTGCCTGCTCGATCCTGTCAAATGGAAGATTGAGCCTCCTTAAAGCTATATCCATGACAAAAAGTATCAGTGCCGCAATAAGCAGAAAGGGTATAAGATTTACTCTTCCGAATATGTCTTTAAGCTTTCCCTTGTATACATCCTCTGGTGTGTTTATCAGTGTACCTCCGGCTTCCTTTATGAGTCTGTCTAGTGTTCCGCTGGGAGGCTGTATTTTGTATTCAGGTGAATATTGTACTGATATTCCTGTATTTACGGCACTTACTACTTCTCCTGCGTTTTTTTGCTGTGCTTTGATTAGGTATCCTCCAGTTTCTTGTATATCAAAGCTGCCTGCATATTCTCCGGGGGCAACTGGGTTTAATATTATGGTGGTGCTTTCCAAGCTTGGAGAAATTACTACTGCTTCAGCAGTCAAATTTGCGGATATATTACTGCTTTTTAGTCTTACTGTCCCCTTGCCGCCCTCAATGCTTGTTTCTACTGAAATATCGCTTTGATTGTATTTTTCTATAGTCCAGTTAATAATATTCTGCCATAAAGCAGCATTTCCGTCCCAGCCTGCATAGTTTGCACTCCATTTTCCTGTTACGTCAGAGTTCCATGCGGCGGTTTTTCCTAAGCCGTACTGCCATATGGTAAGTATGGGGTCTTGCTGATCGCTTGATAATATTACTCTGGCGGTATCCTTGGGTGATGCGGCCACATAGCCCAGCAGTGATGGCAAGCCTTGCTCGGCAACTGCTGATAATATGGGGTGAGAATCATTTACAGCAGGTGTAAATTCTCTGTTATTTAAATATGCCTTTGCCGCCATAAAGGTTTCTTTTGCAAATATTCGGGGTATGTTGGTATGTTCGTCAGTATAGTAAAAGCGTCCATTACCGCCCCTTGCAATGCTTTCAAGGAGCTGTGTATCTGAGCCTTGACCTACCGCAACTGTTGATACGGTTATATTATCCTCCGCTATCTTTCTTACCAGCTCTTCGTAGCCTGTTCTTTCTGCCTGACCGTCTGTCAGCAGTATAATGTGCTTTATTTTGGTATTTGTTTTTTTTATGGATTCATAGCCCTCAGAAAGTGCCGGCAGTATGCTGGTTCCTCCTCCGGGTCTTATTGTTCCTATGGCATCCCTTATTGCTTCTGTGTTTTCTGTTTTTTGTGTTTCTACCACCCAATAGTTGGTATCATCAAAGGTAAGTACTCCTATCTGATCCTTGGGTCTTAGGGAATCCAAGGTTCTTGCGGCGGCTTCCTTGGCTATGTCCAGCCTTGTTATACCTCCTCGTCCTTCGGTCATACTTCCTGACTTGTCTATTATTAGTACTATGGACATATCGGGTATCTGCTTGTTGCCCTTAAGCTCCATATTAACTGGCAGTACCTTTTCTAAGGGTGTTTTATAGTAGCCTCCAAGGGCAAAGGAATCCTCTCCGCCTGCGGCAATAAAGCCTCCGCCAATATCTTTTACGTAGGCTTCCAGAGAGTTTAAAAAGCCTTCGTTTAGGTTCTCTGCTGAAACATTGCAGCTTATTATGGTTTTGTATGCTGCAAGCTCTTGCAGTGTAGCAGGTGCAAACTCTGCGTCCACTTTCCTGTAGTCCATGTTTGAAGCTTCCAGAATGCTTATTATTTCGTCACCTTCACCTTGCTTATCTTCAATAACAAGGATTCTTGGCTTATCCAGTACATTTATTATGGCTGATGCCTCGTTGTTGGCAATTTGCGTGTCCACATCTGGCTCTATTACTACTCTGTAGCTTTTTAAGCCTCCTGTCTTGGCAGTATCTCTGAAAACAAATCTGTTTATGCCTTTTTGCAGCTCAACTTTTTCTTCGGCAACACTGTCACGACCCGATATCAGCGTAAGTCTGGCTGAGGTATTTATCTTGCTGTTGATATTTACTACTATGCTGAATTGTTCTCCAAGTCTCAGGTTTTGCGGTACATTTATACCTTCTACCGCTACTTCATTTTCAAATTCGCTGTTTACTGTCAACACCTTAAAATCAATTCCCTGCTCCAGCAAAGCGGCTGCCACCTTGCTGCTGTCTCCAGTATTTTCTTTTCCGTCGGTTATAAGCACCAATCTTTTTTTATTGTTTTGCGGAAGCAAGGATATTGCTGTGGTCAGGGCATTTTCAATATTTGTATATATACCTCTCGGATTGGTTTCTATTACGTTAAATACTGCATCCTTTGATACAAAGCTCTCTATAAGGGAGTTATCTCCAAATGCCACGACTCCTGCAAGATCAGTATTGGGTTTCAATGCTATTGAGTTTCTGACAAATTCCTCAACGTGCTGGCGATTGCTTTTCATGCTGTCTGATGCATCAACAACAAATACTGTGGCTGCCGTATTTACTATCCACTTTAGCTCCATACCCGATAGTGCAAGTATAAGCAATAACAGTACAAGATTTCTTAATATAAGAATCAGCTTTTTTCTAAGTTTTTGCATTTCTCTCATATATTTTGCCGTATACCATATAAAGCATATTGCCAAGGGTATAAGCAGCAAAATAAGTGGCTTTGAAAAGTTAATAACCACGTATATACACCACCCACTCTACAGCAGCTAACATTAATATTAGTAATATCAGCACTGTTTGTATCCTTCTGCCGGTTGCAGATGTAAAAATATTTTGCGAATTGCTAAATGAATTTTCTGCTTCTAAGCTGACCTCAGACTCACTGGCAGAGGGAAAGTTTACTGCAAACAAGCTTTCGCTTTTTTTCTCTCCGTTGTCCTGAAGAAGCTTGTATACACCCTGTTCCCAGGTGCTTTCGAAGGGCAGTATGGGGTATTTCAGTACAACCTCATGCTTAGAGCCGGAAGGGTCTGTAATATATGCGGCTTTGGTATCGGGCATAGGATTTATTTCTACGGCTTCTCCGCAGTAGTATGATGTTTTGCTTGACATACCCATATTAACAAGATATTCTGTAAGATTATGCATAAATATAGGAAACTCTGGAGTGAGTACAAAGTCACTGCTATGAAGATCAAAGGCGATTACGGCTGTTCTTCTTCCCTTATTTTCTCCTGCTATTACGGCAGGACTGTTTCCTGCATTTATAAGTGTTGCTGCCCAGTAGGGTACTTCTATATTTTTCATGCCGGATACTACAAAGTATCCATTGTCCATATATCTGGTAATAGGATGTATTTTTATTTCTGCTGTTCCTCCCTCAATGTCGCCTGTTGTATTTATCAGCTTATTGCCTTCTGGAGGGTTTATGATAAGTATACTACCCTTTTCCGGCAGGGTGTCTGGTATGCTTCCATCCAGTATATATAGATCATATTCATCCATGATGCTTTCGTTGGGATTGGTTTTGTAAAGCTCAATACCTTCCATGGGTAATAATGCCTTTTCTATAAAGGTGTTTCTAGTGCTTATTAATAATACCTTTTGTATATCTCGGGCTTTTACCACATCATATATGACATTGTCATCCAGCAGTACATCTTTTTCTGATAGTTCTGCCCATATGCTGTCCGCTTCTTCTGATATTTCCGAAAAATATATGGTTTCTGTTGTTTTTGCCTCTATATCAATGCTTATGATATCCAATAATTTATCGTCACCATACAAAGATACTTCTCTTGTGACACTGGTATTTCCCCTGTTGGTTATTCTCAGCATAACCTTTAGACCTTCTTCTCCCCTTTTATGAGATATATAGTCCAAGCTGACGTTTTCACTGTCACCAACATTTGCAAGGCTGAATATATCCGCATTAATATTGTTTACGGCTAAACTGCTATCGCTATAGAATATGGCTTTATAGCTCTGATACTGCTTAGACAATGCCTCTACGATAGATATGGAGTCTCTTATATTTCCTGCGGCTCTGCTGCTTGTTATGCCTCTTATTTTGGCTATTGCTTCGCTTTTATCTGTTGTTTTTGCTATTTCTATCTTGGGATATCTGCCGGAGGATATAACTGTTATCTCAGCATTAGCATTGGCACTTCGTACCTGTGCTTCTGCCAGATCCTTGGCTTTTTCCAGTCTTGTTTCTGTATTGTACATTGTATTCATACTGCCTGTATTGTCTATTACGATTATCAGATTGGCAGAATATTGACCCTTTATAAACAGGGTGGGATCTGATAAAGCAAGCACCAGCAGTGTTATAAACAAAAGCTGCAAAAACAGCAGTATATTTTTTTTAAGCTTTTGCCAGGGTGTGTTTACCTCAATATCCTTTAACACCTGCTTCCAAAGATAGGTGCTTGATATTTCTTTTTCCTCGAATTTCTGCTTTAGTATATACATTAGTATTACAATGGGTACAAAAAAAAGAAACCATAATGCCCATGGTGAAAAAAGTTTCATTGCATCACCTTTTTCTATTTAATAATTCCGATTTTGGTCAAGTCCTCAAATACTACCTTTTCAAGTAAGTCGGCAGTAGATACTTGTATATAGGAAGCTCCGACTCTTGTACTGAACTCCTTAATATTATTGATAAAGCTGGTCAGAGTCTTTTCGTACTGTTTTAGCAGTGTTGGAGTAACAGCAACATCTATAGCTGTTTTTGTCTCACTGTCCAGCAGTCTTACTTGTCCTTCAAAGGAGGGCTTTAGCTCATCCTTGGATAACAAATGTATTAATACCACATCCTGATTTTTGTATAAGAGGTATTTGACTGCTTCCTCTATACCTCCCTCAGTAAAAAAATCTGATATGATAATGGCTATCCCCCTGCCTCTGAATTCCTTCTTTTTAATGGAGCTGTTTATATTAGTTTCTCCTGCAAAATCCAAGCTTTCCAGATAGCTCATGCATCTGTCGAACATGGCTCTGCCTGTTACTGTTGATGATTGCTTTATGTTGTTTTGGTATATGCTGTTTAGGCATACTCTATCCAGATTGTTTAAGGCAAGAAAGGCAAGTACTGCTGCTAGTCTAGCTGCATATGCAGATTTTGCTGGTTCTCCGCTGTTCATGGAGCGGCTGCAATCAATAAATATATTAACTAAGGCTTCTCTTTCTTCCATAAACAGCTTTACAAACAGCTTGTCAAATCTTCCGTAAGCATTCCAGTCTATGCGTCTGAAATCATCCCCTGTAGAATATTCCCTGAAATCAGAAAACTCTACCGAGCTGCCCTTGCTTCGGGATTTTCTGTTGCCGCCCTGTCCCTCAGACATTGCCATTCTTACGTTTATTACTATATTATCCAGCTTTTTCAGAAAGTCTGTATCAAAAATCTTTCTGCTCATGGCACTACTCTACTTTCACTGATGCCATAAGCTCTGTTATCAGGTCATCTGTGGTTATTCCGTCTGCTACTGCATCAAAGTTTAAAAAGAATCTATGTCTTAAGGCAGGATATGCAACATATTTAATATCCTCAAAGGATACATTATATCTGCCCTCCATAATGGCACGTGCTCTGGAGGTATTTATTATAGCCTGTGCCGCTCTAGGACTTGCGCCGAATCTGATATATTTTTTGGAAGCCTCTGGAGCTTGGTCGCTTTCGGGGTGTGTGGCTAATACCAGCTTTAAAGCAAAGTCCTGTACTGCTTTTGCTATGGGTACTTCTCTTATGATATTTCGCATTTCCAATATTCTACTACCATCTATAACCTTTTCAAGCTCTATTGTTTTACTGGTTGTAGTAATATCTATTATTCCCCTAAGCTCCTCAAAGGTGGGGAATTTTACATTCAGCTTGAAAACAAATCTGTCCATCTGTGCTTCCGGCAGGGGATATGTGCCTTCCATTTCAATGGGGTTTTGAGTAGCCAGCACCATAAAGGGCTGTGACAGAGTATAGGTGCTTTTGCCTACGGTAACTGTCTGTTCCTGCATTGCTTCCAGCAAGGCTGACTGTGTTTTTGGTGTTGCTCTGTTTATTTCGTCCGCCAGTACCAGATTGGCAAATACGGGTCCTTTTTGAAACTCAAAGCTGCTGTTGCCGCTGCTGTCTTTTACTATTATATTTGTTCCTACTACGTCCGCAGGCATCAGATCTGGTGTAAACTGTATTCTTGAGAAGGTTAAGTCCATTACTCTTGATAAAGTCTTGATAAGCTGAGTTTTACCCAGTCCCGGTACGCCCTCCAGCAGTACATTTCCACCTGATAATACAGCCAGCAGCACCTGCCTTACTATATCCTTCTGCCCTATTATTGCCTTTCCTATTTCTTCTTCAACATTATTTATATTTTGCATAAGCTCTTGTATGCTTTTTTCGTTTATATCCAAAATAACTCCTCCTGTAAATCACTTTACAATTTTCAGCTTTATTGTTTCCTGCTTTCCCTGCCATTTTATAGTAAGGTCATGGAATTACCTGACAGCTTATATGCTTATACAATTTACCACTCCTTATACTAATCATCCAGTGAGCTGAAATAATCCTTTACAATGTCCTTCATCCCTGTTGGTATATCTGAGCTGTTCATGCTTTCAAAAGCAGAGCTTTTGTACTGACCAAGCACTTGATTATATGGAACTAAATTTCCTGCTACTGTTGGAGACTGATCTGTTATTATTTGCTCTGTATTTCCTCCGCTTCCCTTGCTTCCGTTGAGGTTGGATTGTTCGCCGTCGCCCCCTAGGGTTTTGGGAGTAAATATTTTTTCGTATTCTCCTGTCTTCTTTTCCGAGCTGCCTTTTTTGCTGATTCCGCCGCTTGGCTGCGTGGGTGTCGGGTTTTCAGTGCCCATATCTGTTCCGCTGCCAGCTCCTGCTCCTGAGCCTTTGCCTTGTCCGTTTTGCTGTCCTGCCTGATTTCCCTGCCCTTGACCACTTTGGCTTCCTTGACCGCCTGAGCTTACATGTCCATTGTCCTTTTGCCCGCTCTGATTTTGAGAGGTGTTTTGACCTGACTGCATTTTTTGCAGCTGCTTTTGTATTTCTGACAAAGCTTGATTTACGTCCTCGTCGTTCATAAGCTGTTGTACTGCCTCTCCTAATTGTTCCATAGCCTCGCTGAGATTGCCCAGCTCACCCTTTGCAAGCTTGCTTGACAAATCAGATAGTGCCTTACTAAGCTCAGCATTACTCTCAAGCTCTTGAGCCAGCTTGGCTAAATCCTCAGCCAGCTTCTTTATGTCATCCTTATTTATATTTTTCATTGCTTTTTCTAGTTCCTTAAGCTCCTGCTTCAATGCTTTTTCGTCCTTGTTTTTAAGCATATCTGAAAGTGCCTTTGTGATTTGGTTCTTGGAAAGTGTATCTGCCAGCTTGTTCAGGCTTTCTTTGTTTTTATCCTGCTCCTGCTTTAAAAGCTCCAGCTTTTTTTCTGTCTTTTTTAGGGCTTTATCTATTTCCTTTTCGTTTTTTGCCGCTTTAAGTTCCTTCTTTAGCTCACTAAGCTTTTTCTCCAGCTCTTCCTTTTGCTTTTTTGTAAGCTTTGCATCAGCCTTAACTTGCTTTACCATCTCTTCAACCTTCTTTTGCTGTGCTGTTATCTTTTGTTTATTCTTATGCAGATCATTTGCTTTGCTGGTCATAGGATTGGGTATAAAGCCAGCTAATGCCAAGGTTGCTGATAATATAATACAGATTATGAGATATATTTTGTTTACTTTTACAGGTATTCCCTTTTTGTAGTCCAGCTTTTTCAGCTTATCCAAGGCATCCTTTTTTTCAAGCTGTGCAAACACTGATTGTGAGGTATCACCCTCCATCAGCTCCATTGCAGTAATAATCCTTTCCTTTAAGCCTAGAGAATCCACTTGTAATGCAGTCTGCCTTTTAGTTGGTCTTTTAAATAGTCCGTACAGCAGGGCAATAAGGGTAAATACTCCTAATGCAATTGCTGTTTTTCCATAGGGATTATATATGGGCAGAAATCTTGATAGGAGTAATATGGCTATTCCTAGTATCAAGGCCGCAATAATCCCAAGTAGCGCATATTCTATAAGCTTAACAGCATGTATTCTGTTTCTTATTTTTCTTACAATATTAAGCAGTTCCTTATCTATCCTACTCATATTGAATCACATCCAAACTTTATATTTTCTTCTTTTTAAAAATGCTTATTTTTCTTTTTACTGGATTTATTTTTCTTGCAGAAAGTGTTATAAGCAATACAGTTAGAGCACCGTCAAATATAAGATTTATTATCCATGGAGACATTCCCTTTGTAGTACCTGTGTATGTTCTGCCTATGCCGGGCAAGAAGCCTGCCAGTGAGCCTTGACCTCCGAACTGCTCTGATATTAGGGATACAAAGCCCACCAGAGGATTGGCATACAGCAGAGGGAAAATTTCCTTATAGTTGTTATCTCTAAATATACCCATATAGATCCATGCAATAAATAGAGTTCCCAGTATCATAAATGCACCTGTACCATAGGTAAGTACGGTAGATGCGGTAGTCTTTTTCATGTGGGAGGAATAGAATATTCCAATGCTTCCTGCGGCTATTGCAGTTATTATATAAAACATAAAGAGCTGTGCAATCTCAGCTATAGAAATACCTCCGAACATAAATATAACCGAGAATACCGGCAGTGAAGCAATAATCAGCAGTATTATCTGGCTTATTGAAGCAACCAGCTTGCCAAGTATAATGCTTCTGGTTGGCAGCTTTGTACAAAGCAGCAGGTCCAGTGTTTGTTTTTCTCTTTCACCAGAAATAGCTCCTGCGGTTAGTGCCGGTGCTATAAAAAGTATCAATATAAACTGAATAACCGCCAGTGCCGAATAAGTGCCAACTGACCTTCCGGGATCAATAGTGGAGGAGTATATATTATTATAAGAATCATAGGCTACAAATATCGTAACCAAAGCTAGTATAACAAGATACAGCGCAACTATTCCGGCTGCTCTCCAGCCTCTCATTCTTACCTTTGCTTCTTTTAAAAGTACAGGATTTATATTCATTGAACTTCCCCTCCCCTAGTAACCTTCATAAATACGTCCTCCAGATTGCCGTCCAACTGAGAAAATGTAACTACTGGTATTCCCCTTGTTACAAGGGTGGCAAGTATTCTGCTCATATCCTGATCACTGCCTTCAAAACCGGCTTGTATAGTGTTTTCCCCAAGTGTTATCTTATCAATATTAGGAAATTCCTTTAGTACCATTTCAGCCTGCTCCAGCTTATCATTGACCTTAAGCTTTATTACTCTGCTGCTGTAAACTTGCTGCATTATTTCGCTTACACTGCCGCTTATGACCATTTTTCCGTTATCAATGATACCGATATGAGTACACAGCTCTGCAAGCTCCGAAAGAATATGAGAGCTTATGAGGATTGTTTTTCCCATATCCTTGAGATTTCTGAGTATTTCCTTCATTTCCACTCTGGCTCTAGGATCCAAGCCGGAAGCCGGTTCATCCAGAATCAGCAGCTTGGGATTGTGTATAAGAGATCTGGCAAGACATAGTCTCTGCTTCATACCTCTTGAAAGGCTGTCTACATATGACTCTCTCTTGTTTGAGAGATCCACCAGCTCCAGCAGATCATCTGTTATTTTTTTGCGTTCCTTTTCTTTTATCTTATATATGGATGCGTAAAAATCCAGATATTCTGTTACCTTTAAGTCGTCATATACTCCAAAAAAGTCCGGCATATAGCCTATGCTTTCTTTTATTTTTCTGCTGTTTCTGGTAACGTCCACATTGTCAACCATTACTTCTCCAGAGGTTGCTGTCAGTAGTCCGCTTATTATTTTCATGGTTGTTGTCTTTCCTGCTCCATTGGGCCCGACAAATCCATATATTTCACCCTGAGGTATTTCCAGATTAAGATTATTTACTGCAACAAATTTTCCGTAGGTTTTTACCAAGTCTTTTATTTTAAGCATTATTTCACACTTCCTTTCAAGGAAATCTGTGGAAGGGGTAAATTGTCGTCAGAAAGCTCAAATTTAAAACTCAAGCTGCTATCCTTTATAAAATCACTCATTTTACTTTCTGAAATACTAAAGCTTTCTCCGCTGAATTCTTCCCAGTCTTGCTTGCTGTTATTAAAGATGTACTTCTTCACATTAGCAGAGACTCCCTTACATTCCATCACTATTTCTTCAGGCTGAATGTTTTTTCCTATTGGGAAGCTCAGCTCTACAGTTCCTCTTCCGTAGAACATTCTGCCTATTTCATCATAGTGCCCTTGAGTAAGATTATTTGATATATTAGGTCTTATAAAGCCCATTGGATACTCAACCTTGTTGCCTTGTATAAAGTTAAGATTTACAGCCGCTGTAACAAAGCTTTTTTCTATTTTCTTTACAGGATTACCATTTACTATTATACTGCCAGCTACAGGAGTTTTACTCCAGCCTATTAGCTTAATATTCAGGCTGTCTTCTCCGTAGCTCCAAAAATAGTAGTCTAGTATTTGTCTTTTCTGCATATTCATTCTATATTTATTAATTTGCTCTCTTGTAAGCTTTGAAGGTGACGCATTGTGATATTGAGGTTCGTCATATAAAAGGCTGACCAAATCATATCTGCCTCCGTAGTAGCCTTTGCTTGCGTTGTCTATGCTTATACTTTCGCCGCTTTTTATAGAGCCTATCTGCACATACTGATTATTTGTAATTAGGTAGCAGTCCTCAAGATCCAGCTTTGTCATATTTTTAATAGTTCCTGTTATTTTTTTGCTTGTGTAGTTTAGATTGGATTCTATTATGCCTTCCTCCAGCTTATTGCCTCCTATTATTATATTTCTCATACTCCATATTCCTGCACTGTAAAATTCAACAGCAGGCTTTGGAGCTAATACAACCTTTGAAACTATTTTTTTTTCTTCGTTTTCTCTTACGCCGCCATACATATATCCATGATTGACATTAAAGGGCTTTAAGCTTGCGTCAGCATCTGTTTCTACTTTCATATTGGTTTTGTTGGGCGTGAAGATTCCTGCATATGTTGCAGGGGATGTAAACCCAGAGTTGTCTATGTTTATTATTGAAATAACATTTGCCATAGGCTCAGTCAGCCTTGTGCCGTATCCTGTCAAATACATTACTACAGCAAATACTATTGATATTACAGGTACAGTAACCCACATAAGCTCTCTCTTATCCAGCTTTTTGAGTATAATGTAGCTTATGGGCGCAGTTATCAATATATAGACTGCAAATATTATCAGCAGGCTAAGCGGATTTGGCTGCGGAAGCTCTGGTATGCTTCTCAGGCTGTTATCTATAGCATAATAATTGCTGTTCATATAAAGCATCTTTTCAAAGTAAGCACTGGAATAGTATGCTGGCAGCACTCTGCTTATAAGGCTTTCTGAAAAGCTTTTATTTCCTACCCAGCCAGTTAAAGGCTCTAAACCAAAGTCAAAGGCAGCAATGGCAACTACGCCCTTTCCTTTGTCCAGCTTCTGAATCAGGGGCAAAGCTCCTTCGGCTGCAATTGCAGCAGCACCCTCCAGCTTTATATCGAGTACATCTATTTCCATTGGTTCAGAACTTGTAACCTTATCCATTATTCCGTATAAGGAAGCAGTTGTAATCTTGCTTACATCATTAATTTCTCCTGTTATAAAATCATCCTTGAAAGCTGCTAATGTCTTTGTATAGGATGGTCCTGTACCAATTATTAATAGCCCGCCATTATTTACCCATGTTTTTAATGCATCATACTGTACTGCACTCAGTTTTGAGGTATCATAGTTATTGACTATCAACACATTGAACATTTTAAGCGCATCAACATTATCCGGCAGTGTAGCTTCATCAAGCTTTATGGCTGCTGTCCTAAGGTTGTTGTTGTATTTTACCGGTATCTTATCAATGTACCTTATGCTTTCGTAGTCATCACTGAGCATGCCGATTATAAGCGTATCTGCTGGCAGCGGTGCAGCAGGTCGTATGGTCTTTGTCATAACCTTAGTCTTGCCCTGCACTATGTTTATGTTAAGCTTATCTGGCAGTCTGGTTATTGGTACGTGCATAACAAATTGCTTTGTAGTATTCTTAGGCAGACTTATATTGATGGAGTATATAGTTATATTCTCATATTCATCAAGAATCTCCACTTGAAGCTCGCCATTTATGTCCTTAAGGTTATTTTGAACCTCAAAAAACATAGGCGTTATATTCCCCAGCTTTACCAGCCCTTTATATCCTACCTCAACATTAAGCTTCAGCTCTCCATCTTTTTTAAGGCTTTCAGCATATACTCCCAATGCCAGCATCTGTGCAATTATAACAATTACTATTAACAGCACCGAAAAACGTATCTTTTTCAAGTAAAATACCCCCTATTAGTTAAATTTATATTTTAATGTGTAGATTTATAGAGAAACAACTTCAAAATTAAAACTTACCAGTTATTTCTCACAAAGAGATTAGCAACTCTTAACAAAAAGTATTTTGAGTTTTAGAGTTGCTAATCTATACCAATGAATATAAAAAATTGTACTTTTTAGTATGACGCAGGGTGCATGTAAAAAGTTTCAATATTATTAACGCATATAACTATTCTAATCCTTTTTTACTGTTTAGCCAATATAACATGGAAATTTTTACAGTATATAATCTAGAGGATATTATTTAGTAAATTCACTATAGCCTAAAGCCATATTAAATAGTAATATATATACATGTGTGTATATTCGATAGCATATTGCATTAAGTTAAATGAGTATGCGGCTATACTAAGTATGAGGCTATACATAGGATATAAAAAATTACTTATTATAATAACGTGAGTTCGATACAAAAGAAAAGTTTTATAAATATTCGGAGGTAAATGATGGCAGCAATCAAACTTAAAAAAGGTGAAGAAAAAAGGATTCAAACAGGACACCCTTGGGTTTTTGACAACGAGGTTGATACTATTACTGGTACATATGAGCCTGCTGATATTGTAGATGTTTTTGATTTTAAGGATAGGTTTCTTGGAAGGGGTTATATAAATCCAAGGTCAAAGATTTTAGTAAGGCTTCTGACAAGAGAGCAGGAGGAAATAAATAGAGAGTTCTTTAGAAAAAAAATCCTTAATGCATGGGAATATAGAAAAAAACTTACAGATATTAATAGCTGTAGAGTAATTTTCGGTGAAGCTGATTTTTTACCGGCTCTGATAGTTGATAAGTTCGGTGACTATCTGAGTATCCAGACCCTTTCTCTGGGTATTGAAAAATACAAGGATATGATAGTGGAGCTTTTGGAGGAAATAATACAACCCAAGGGCATATATGAAAGAAACGATGTTCAGATAAGGGAGCTGGAGGGCTTGGAGCAAAAGAAGGGCTTTCTCAGAGGCCCCTTTGATACTACTGTAGAGATTATGGAAAACGAAATAAAAATGCTGGTGGATATAGAAAACGGTCAAAAAACCGGCTATTTCTTGGATCAAAAGGAAAACAGAGCTGCCTTAAAGCCTCTGGTAAATGGCGGCAGGGTACTGGACACCTTCACCCACACAGGGGGCTTTGCACTGCATGCTGCATATTATGGAGCCAGTGAGGTAACTGCTGTTGATATTTCCGAGCATGCTATAGAGTACGTAATGCGCAATGCCGAGCTTAACAATCTACAGCATAAAATAAAGGGCGTTGTAGGCAATGTTTTTGATGTGCTTAAGGAGTATCAGGTTAATAATGAGAAATTTGATGTGGTAATACTTGACCCTCCGGCTTTCTGCAAGTCCAAATCGGCAGTAGCAGGAGCTTATAGGGGATATAAGGAGATAAATCTTAGGGGTATGAAGATATTAAAGCCAGGTGGTTTTTTGGTAACTTGTTCATGTTCACATTATATGTATTCTGATATGTTTATGAAGATGCTGCAGGAAGCGGCAAAGGATGCCAAGAGAATGCTGAGGCAGGTGGAGTTTAGGACACAGTCTAAGGATCATCCGATACTATTGGGGTCTAATGAGTCTTTGTATTTGAAGTGTGCTATTATGCAGGTTATATAGGGTTGGTTAAAGCCAGATACCCTTTGGGGTGTCTGGCTTTTTGGTTATAGGAATAAAGTAGCTTCATTTACTTTATACATTCTACCTTATTTTTATGCTCTAAACCATCTTCATTCGTAAATATAACGTGTGTTCAGCAATTTTAAATTTGCATATATCTAAAGTCCTATTTAAATTCCCAATTCGCTATGAAAGTATTTTAAAGGCGAATACTGATACCTTCTTCTATACTCAGAATGATGTAAAAGAGATTCACCTTTTACATGCTTTATATACTTTTCTAAGAAATCAAATGCCTCGTCCTTTATCCTATGAATATTACTTACAGTTTCTATATACTCATCATTATCAATAACAGCCTGAACACAGCCTAAATAAATGGTGTTCTTTACAATTACCATTTTTGTATAATCTAATCCTGATTTATGTTGAATAGATCTTGTGGTTCTTCTAAAATGATATGCGTATTGGTGTTTTATTTCCGTTCTATAAGGAACACATACAAAATAATCATTACTTACTTCAAAAATAATACAATTATAAGGCCTGTCATTTTTTTCTAATATTTCTCTGTATTGTGCTCTTGTATATGCATTATAAAAGTCATCTGTTAGTTTTAAAACTTGAAAATCATACTCATTTGTCCCCAATGTGATCTCCTCTACAAAAAAACGAGAGGATTAAAAATCCTCTCGTAACATTCATCGCTCGGTCAATTTTTATTTTACCGACGAGTCAGAACCGTCACTCGTCTCATCTTGCGATGCAGATATCTCTATCTGTAATTATATTATATGTAATATCGAAAAAAAAATCAACATGATAATCAAAACTTCACTGTATTTCTTTTAAAATCTTGACCAACTCTTAGCATTTCCAATGATTCTTACTTTAGAATAAATTTTTTAAACTCTTGATATTTTCTTTATGTTCTCTAAAGAAGTCCTTCCAATACTCAGCATCCTTGCTTTTAAGTTCTTCTTTTGGAATATGCAAATATTTATATGTTATCTCTGGTAAAAACTGCATCATATCTAAGTTATTATTTCCAAATTGTTCCATGATATAAGGCAGTGATAAAACACCGAATTCAGTAAATTCATTCTCCAATACAAGTACATCTTCTGGATTAGATACTTTTTTAGACTTATCATACACAGCTTTTACTGTATCTCCTACTATGGAATTTTTTAATTTCAGCTTATTATATATATTATACACTTATAAAATTTCATTTACAGTTCGCAAGTAATGTCTTACAATATGGATAATAGGTAGATCAAGATGAATGGATACATTCCAACATATGTCCTGCTTATCAGGAGGTTTTATAACTTGAATAAAAAAGTCATTAGTATTGCACTTATATTTATTACTATCCTAATTGCAGGCTGTACACATAATCAAGCATATAAAGGACAGCAGGTAAAAGATTTTAGAAGCAACATAATGAATGAATATAAAGATATTACAGGGTTGAATATATCATACAGTTCACATTCTATAGATTTTAAATACACTTTAAAACCCGATTATAACGAGGAAGCTGTAAAACCAATATTTACAGCTACTAGAGAGTTTATTCAAAGTAATAATTTTCAGACTGAATTTTTTGCAGCTTTTTTTAGCAAGTATTATAATGGAGTTAATACTCAAAAAGTATATCCTAAAACCTATATAACTTTTGAAATTAAGGATAATAAAACCAAAACCTATATCTTCTTTGCTTCTAATTATGAAACAACCTATGATTCGTCTAAGGAGAATATCATCACTAATTACCGAGATTGGTATTATAGAAATCCCGATGGAAGTGACATTAAACTTGAATAGCTGACTTTTATTATGATTATACATATTATCCATATCGTATATGAATCTTTAAATACCCCTACACATCCCTATACCACACAGGAACATGCCTTTCAAACCCGCTATAACTATCAAACAGCTTCTTGGCGTTTTCCAGCATAACATCTACTTCCGCTTCACCATAGGGTACAGCCCAGGGAATAGCTGCAAGCATATTTGTTGCGTTATATAGAGATAGTAGCCTAAAGAATTCATCAGGCACAATATTATCAAAGTAGCCGTGTATTTGACCTATGGCAAAGGGGGTGCTCGTCTGCCATGTGAAAATATAGCGGTCATATTCCTCCCAAGGATCACCGAAGCTGGATCGATTAAAGTCAATTACGCCGATTTCATTATTGGGTGTAATTATAAGGTTCCCTACGTGGTAATCGCCGTGCTGTATAGTCTGAGGTCTATTATCCAGATATGGCATATTGCTCTCTATAAAGCTTATGACCTTTTCTTCACTCGGAATGCTTAATGAGCAGTTTTTATATTGTTCTACCACCCATTTTATTTTTCTTTTATACCGCTGTCCCCAAGGCTCTAAGTCAGTTGGGGCAGCTATTGTATGTATCTTTTTCAATTGCTCTCCTGCTTTTATTCCTAGTTCGTATTGGATGTGCTCATTTAGCTTTGGCAGTATAGCCTCTGCGTCTTCTCCTTCTATCCATGAAAGCAGGGAATAAACCTTTTGATTGTCAGTGAGCACACCAAATTCAATGGGTATTGTCATATTTATTCCTAGGCTTGATATTATTTTTGTTCTCTCGAATTCCATTTTCTTTTTTTCATATTCATCAATTCCAGATACTCTAAGCAAGAGCTTACTGCCTCTTTTATCAGTTATACAGAATTTCTCATCTGATGACCAGCCTTTATTGACAAAATCGATTTTGCTCCATTCTGGATATCTGGGTATATCTTTTAAAATATCTAGGTCGGTCATATATTCACCTTCTTATCCGCTACCTTGCTTTCATAGGCTGTCTAAGTATTGTCTTAAGCTTCTCTGGTGCTGTTTTATTCATATCATTAAGGTATATTTCATGGTGCTTGTGTGATTTTTCACAGTTGTTATTATCTATATACTTATGCAGACTTTGAATATTTTCTTCTTCCTCTGTATATGGGCCTATATGCATAAGCTGTGCTGACAGACCTTCTTCGTAGGCTTCAAATCTCAGATCTGATAGCATTGGCAGCTTCTTCTTCTTTGTTGCTGTCTCTATTGCCGCTTCAAATATTTCCTTTGTAACAAATTCAGGCTGCATTATCATAAGAGTCCATTTCCATCTATTTTTATTTTCTACTGTAAATTCTGTCATATCCTCCATCCACCATAGCCCCTCTAGTGGCATAACGGAGTAGTCTATTGCTGTTTCACCCTTTTTTATCATAAATTTTATTGTATATGCTGCGCTGAAAAGTGCCGTTACAGCAGCTCCAAAGCTTTCGCTGTCGTTGGGGTTTCCCTCTCCGTCTATCATAATGTAGTTCATTTTGGGAACCTCTACGGTTTGTATTGCTTTTACTGAGGCGTTGTAAAGGTTTTTCAGTTCTTTTTTATGATCTATTTTCATATTGTTCATCCTTTCTTGTTGATAAAATATTGTGAAGAACTACTTCCATAAATTCAACTTTATCAATATGTTCTATATGTGTATATGAATATTCTACCAGCTTGTAAACTGTATAGAAAGCCTAAAGCTCGCATATCAGTATATTTATTTATTTTATTATTCAACTAAAATAAATCCCAAAAACAGTGAAAAACCTATCACCTGAGCCATCTCAAGTGATAGGTCCTTCTTAATAAAAAATAATTGCAGCTTGTGTGAATTTTATTACTCACATTTTTGTATATTAGCATATTGTAGATTATATGTCAACATTTTTCATCAAATTTCTTCAAAATATGATATAGGGAAGCAACCATAAAACTTAATTTATTCACGAGCTAGTTATCGCTTCCCTTCTAGGTTTTTAGCTTGGTATAATTTAAGTTTTAAGCCAAAAACCCTATAGTTATATATCATTTTCAAGCATATACAGCTTCCATTCGCCTGCACATTCTCTAAAATGCAAATACCAATATATGGGTTCACTGTTTTCACCGATCTTTATCTCCATACATGACAATATAGAGTCTCCATCGCCTGCCACACACCATCTCTGCTTCATAGCTTCAAAAGTGGAATCTGTAGCCATATAGCCTTCAACATGGTTTGTATCACCAATATACCTTATAAAGCCTGAGCCATCATCGTTTCTTACATAGCTTGCTGAATTATCCAGCATTTTATTTAGAAACTTTTCTTCACCTGCAAATGCAGCTTTTACAAACTGCTCGGATTTTGCTTTTATCATTCCTTCCATCTTTTTTGAGTTAATATCAGCTTGAGCATATCTATCGTCTACGACATTTTCTATTTGCGTCGTCATGTTTTCTCTACCGTTATTTCCAGCAATATCAGGTCTATATAAATAAACGTTCAATGCTCCTATAGTAATAATCATAAGGAGAAGTATAAAGCTAAAGCCTGTAAAATATCTTTTCAAGTAAAATACCTCCAAAACAGTTATAGGGTTTTTAGCTAAAAACCTAGAA
>CALGKJ010000165.1 GCA_937930535.1 uncultured Clostridia bacterium | reverse complement strand
ATATGCCATCTCACACCAGAAAAACACCTGCAAATCTATTTCTTTTTTAGGCAGCTCATCAATGGCAATCTCATAGCATTCAAAGGATCTGGTAACCTTATTGGTATAATGGTAGTTTCTTGCCATACACTTATACATCATGGCAACCTCTAGCTGCATTCCTTCTTTTTTGCAAAGTTTGAGAAGCTTTTTCATGGTATACTCGTCTTCCACATCATTATACCGCTTTATGTTATCATATATATCATTTACAAGGGCTTTTATCTGTCCATCCAATGTCAGGACTACCTCATGGTAGTTGATATATAGTGCTATGGTTATAGCACATCTAAAGTTGTCTGACTCTATTTTGTCTCTGCTGAGATAGGACTTAAAGGTATTAAATTGTATGGACATATTAGATTTAGCATAAAAAGTCTCTATATCCTCATATCGCTCCAGTATAGCTTTCTTTATCTGAGGACCTTCGCCAAGTATTTTAATATCTTTTCTCGTAATTTTTTTCATATGTAATACCACCCCGTAATTTATGGATACATTATAGCATAATATGGTAGTTGTTACAAGGTGTAACAATAATTAAAATATGGGTATATTGTTTCTTGCTTCAATGTTATTTCAATAATATATAGTAAACTAAGAAATCCTATATATTGACCGATTTTGAAGGAATGTATATTATTATATATGTTAGTAATTTATATTGGAGGGTGATAATGTAAATATAGAAAATAAAAACAAGTTAAATAAATAACATATATTTAATAATAATTAAGGAGGGATATAACTGTGAAAAAAACTATTACACTATTATTAATTTTAGCATTTATTATTGGAATTAGTTTGGATGCAGGTGCAGTAAATGCTACCCCTATGAATTCATCTTCAAAATCACATTTTAAATATACTATTACTCCAAGTTCACCAGAATGGAAGAATTTCAGTACATTAGAATTAAAAAATATGTTAAATATACTAATATCCGAAGCTGAAAACATGGATACAGAAACCTTGTTAAATGTTGTTTTAGATTATCCTTTTTTAGGAGATATTTTTACTTTTGATGATTCAATAAAAGCAATAGATTTTCTAGCAGAACAATTTAACGGTCTTGGAGTTCTTTTGAAGAGAGATGATCTTAAGGACAAACTATTTAATAATTACACAGAGTCATCAGACAAAATAGTAAAATCCAAAGATAGCCAAAAAATTAATAATGACCAAAGACTTAAACATAAGTATAAAGAAGTATTATTAGCACATCCTACTGTGTTTAACAAATTAAGCAAACCTGAGAAAGATATTATCATTATTAATTCAAATAAAGTAGCAGCCAAGATAGATACACTTTCTATAGCTGTAGAACAAAATTCAACATTTGGATTAGAAGCTCTATATCAAACATCAATAAATCCTAGTGATATCATAAGGAGTGGAACTGTTTATACTTCAAAAGGATCTGCTATTTCAGTTTTTGAACGACAAGAAATGTCTGACGATGATAAGCAAGTTTTAGATGAGTATATAGCTTCAGCATATCCAAAAACTACCAAGCTTAGATCAGCTACTTATAAATACAACTGCCATTCTTATGCATGGTATGATACATCAGTTATGAATTATTGGTGGATGGATTATCCTAACAAATATATGACAGATGGTAGTTACACTAATGTTCCTTTATATCCTACAGCAAGTGGACAAAAAATATATTATTCTACATCTGGCTTAGAACATTCTGGAATTGTTTATTCTCCTTCTAGTGTTAGTGCTAATATATTAATAACATCTAAATGGGGAAAATGCGGATTATATAGACATACAACTGACCATTGCCCCTATTATATTTCAGGTATCTATCCAAGCTATTGGAAATAAGATGAAAAAATTTTTTTATTTTCTAGTATGTATGTCTATAATTATCATAAGTGTGTCAGGGTGTAGAAATTCATCGTCAAAAACAACTGAGAACTCATCAATAAAAAAAATTGAGAATACAAAGTCTATAGTTATTGAACATGTGATTAACAGTAACATTGCTATAATAACTGATCAAAAGGAAATAAAGGAGCTTGAAGACTTATTCAATAATGCAGAATTTGAAAAATCTGAGGCATCTGTGCAACAACCGTATTTGCAAGTAAATTTTCAAGGAAAAGAAAGATCAATAACATTCTATATAGATAATAAGAATGTTATTGAGGTAAGAGATGATGTTGCTAAATACATTGTGAAATCGAAGCAAATAAATTTCAAAAAATTATTCTCTATATATAATGATTATTTAACTAAAAAAAAGCAACTTAAAAAATGAGTACTTTACAGGAACTGAACAATATTCACTTGTTAAGTATCCGTCAAAACGAATACACATATAAAACCCTAAATAAATATGAGATAATGCACTAAAGAATAAGAATCTGAGGTGCATTTTTCTTTGATCTGTAACGAAAATAGACAGATTTGAGCTGATAGAGTCACTGCTTTCCAGCAGAGTGGTATGAGTAAATTTGCATTTTGCAATAAGCGTCAGGATAAAATTAAGATATAAGAATGGATTGAATACCTTTTATTATATGAAGTATTTGCTTGAGAACTGCCAAATACGAAGCTTGATACAGCAGAGACATTAGACCACTTACTACCATGGTCAGAAACAATACCCGAGGAATGCAGAAAGAAATTATAAAGCTGTCAAAGTCCCATTTGCAAGAATTATCTCATAGATGGGACTATTTTTATATGTGTGTCGGTTTTGACGGATACTATTAATTGGATATTTACACATGGGTGTTGATTCCGACAAAATAGCAGTACAACAAGTGTGGGATTTTAACCATATGAAGGATGGATTAAGAATACAATCCCTATAATCAATGATGGTAAGTTAAAATCGCTATGGCTTAAACTCCAATTTGAATAGTTTTAAGGTAACACAGTTTAACTGATATGTCCTTTCTATTGAACAATGTCTTTAATTGTAAATTCGTGCTTTTTATGATAAAGTATTATTAGAATTATTTTATTAAAGAGGAGAATAAAAAATGGAAGACATGAAAGATAAAATAATATCATTAGAAAAAGAAGTTTCGGATGAAAGAGAACGTCTTTCTAGTGATAGAATGGATATTTCGTTTGGTGAGTTAATTAATTTGTATATTAATAAGGAACTTATTGTTCGCCCTGAATATCAGAGGTTATTTAGATGGACTCCTATGCAAAAAACAGCTTTAATTGAATCAATTTTACTTTCTATACCTATTCCACCTATATTTGTGGCAGAAGACTCTGAAGGAATTTGGGAATTGGTTGATGGATTGCAAAGGGTAGCTACTATTATTAGTTTTTTTGGCGAATTAGAAGATGATATTTCTAGAATACCATATCAAGTTCAACAAGAAATTGATGATGAGGAAAATCTATATGAAGTTGCTATAGGGAATAGATGGAAACTAGAAGCTGGAGGTTTAATTCCAAGCCTAGAAAGTTTTGATATAGATACTCTTCCAAGTAAATATAAGATTAATATCAAAAGAGCAGTATGTAGAGTAGAAATATTACGTGGAGAGAGTAATTCTACTATGAAATATGAGTTATTCAAGAGACTAAATTCGGGTGGTTCAAAATTAACACCTCAAGAAATTAGAAATGCTATATATAGAGGAATTAATCCCAAAATTAATGAATTATTACTAGATCTAAGTCAAAATCAAAAACTACAAAGTTTGACAGCATTGAGTACTCAAAAGAAGCAAGAGCTTTATGATCAAGAATTAGTTCTCCGTTTTATTTCGTTTTATCAAAGTATTGACAAGATTAATGAGAATACAGAAAATTTCTTAAATAAGTTCATGGAAGACTCTGCAAAAAGTGATATATTTGATACAGAATTTTATAAAAGTATATTTAATAAAGTAATTGATCAAATCTATAGTCTTGGAGATATGAAGGTTTTTCGTAATAATGGGAATACATTTGTACCTGCCTACTTTGAAGGTATTTTAATTGGTTTAGCTCATAATATCGAACGTTATGAAAATAAACCAGATTTGCTGAAAGAAAAAATAAAAGAACTTAAAGAGGATGATAATTTTAAAAGGTACTCTGGTTCGGCTTCAAATAGTAAAAGTAGGATTAAAAATAGATTAAATAGAGCCAATGTAATATTTAGTTCTTGAGAAATATATTATGACGAATTTTGAAAATCAGCTTTTAAGTATCATTGAAGAACGCCAATCAGTACTTTCTGAAATTGAGAGAGCCTTATTTACAAGACGTTATCAATTGTCACAAAAACACTGTAATATACTTTGGGTACATTCAATTACTATGATTTATTCAATTTGGGAAGGATTTATACAACAGGCATTTCAATTATATATTGATTATTTAAACTCATTATCTATTGATTTTAATCGTTTTAGCGACGAAATAATTACTTTTCATATGGAAAATACTTTTAAGCAATTAATTGAATACCCTAAAAATACAAATAAAAAGATACTTTACTTTACACAATTAAGGGAACATTATTCGAAGAATCACCATAAATTATACACTTATATAAATACTGATAGCAATGTAAGCTTTGAAATGCTAAATAAGATATTATGTACTTTTTCATTACAACCTTTTCCAGAACATTGGAATAAATACACATATCCTAATCCTAATTTGAAACAAACCTTAACTACTTTTTTAAGATATCGTAATAGCATAGCTCATGGTGGGGACATTAGTTCAGAAGAAAAAGTAACTCAAGAAGTATATGAAAAATATAAAAAATTAGTTATTGATCTTATGTATGAGATTTATAATAAAATTATATGTGGAATTAGCAGTGAATCTTTTAAAAGGGAAAATAATTTATAAAAGGAATAGCTCATTAAGTATTCTACGAAATGAAATAAACCTATTACACAAGCTTGGAATAATCAATGTGCCTGAGTATTGGAATGAAAATGCTGTAAAGGGAAAGATGGTTGTTGGAGAATATGCTGCCATTCTTATTAAAAGGATAGCAGCTTTTTTATCAAGAAAATAATGGTATTAAAATAAATGAATTATATATGAAAGTATCCGTCAAAACGAATACACATATAAAACCCTAAATAAATATGAGATAATGCACTAAAGAATAAGAATCTGAGGTGCATTTTTCTTTGAACTGTAATGAAAATAGACAGATTTGGGCTGATAGAGTCACTGCTTTCCAGCAGAGTGGTATGAGTAAACTTCAATGGTGCGTAACTAATTCCATAAACCCATATTCTTTTGGGTATTGGCTGAGAAAATCAAATACATAAGATACGTATTATGCCTGCGCCCTTATTCTATTGTAATAGATAGATAATATATTATAGTATTAACCTGATATTTTTGATAAAATTGACTTGTAAAGCTAAAATAAACTTTTAAAAAGCCAAACAAGAAAGGAAAGCATTTATGTATAAAGTATTAGTAGAGCCTGGTACAAGCACCTATAATATATACATAGAAAATGGTCTGATAAATAAAATCGGTTCACTTTTGCAGAAAGATTTTTCTGGCGAAAAAATAGTTATTATTACTGATAGCAACGTTGAAAAACTATATGGCGATAAACTTATGGATATACTAAGCAATAGCGGTTACACTGTAAAAACTATTACTGTTCCTGCTGGAGAACAAAGTAAGAGTATTAAGCAGCTTGAACACATATACAATCAACTGACAGCACTGGATATAAACAGAAGCAACATGATTATTGCTTTTGGCGGAGGAGTTATAGGAGATCTGGCAGGCTTTGCTGCTTCTACCTACCTTAGAGGTATTCCATATGTCCAAATTCCAACTACTCTGCTTGCACAAGTTGACAGCAGTATAGGCGGAAAAACAGGAGTAAACTTAAAAAGCGGAAAAAACCTTGTAGGGAGCTTTTATCAACCCCAAGCAGTTTTCATTGACCCAGAGCTTTTATCAACACTGCCTCAAGAGCATTGGTCAAATGGGATGGCTGAGGTTATTAAGTACGGCGCTATAAAGGATAAAGAGTTATTCCACATGCTTATGAACAGCAGAGATTATTCAGATTTGCAGCAAAACCTTGAGCAGGTAATATTAAAGTGCGTTACAATAAAAAAAGAACTGGTAGAAGAAGACGAAAAAGATACTGGGGTTAGAATGTTATTGAATTTTGGTCATACATTAGGACATGTTATTGAAAACTATTTTGAGTATAGCTTATACACTCATGGCGAGGCAGTGGCAATAGGAATGTGTGTTATAACCCATAACAGTGAAAAAATGGGATTGACAACTTTATCAACATACTCTAAACTGGTAGAAATATGTAAAAAATATAAACTTCCTTTTGAAATGCCTAAAATGGATATTCAAAAAATCAGAGAGATAATAAGATTAGATAAGAAATTCTCTGATAAAAATGCAAATTTAATAGTATTGTCAGATATTGGCAATTCGTATATACATAAAGCAACAGCAAATACAGTGTTAAGCTATTTTGGTATATAAGTATCTTTCAACTGAACATCATAAAGCGTAAAGAGGTGCAGCCTTGGTTAATCTAAAAATTTGTCCAAATAAAATAAACGGAGAAATAACTTTGCCGCCATCAAAAAGTGTCTCACATAGAGCTGTTATTTCAGCAGCACTGGCAGATGGAACAAGTAATTTGAAAGGAATAGCTTTTTCAGATGATATTAAAGCTACAATTAATGCAGTTAAAATGCTGGGAGCAAAAATTACATATGACAACCAATGTATTTCAATTACTGGTATATCTCATAATAACCCAGAGCCCATAGTTATAGATTGCCGTGAATCTGGATCTACACTAAGATTTTTTATTCCAATTGCTCTACTAAGCCAGCGTCAAACTACTTTTACAGGAAAGGGAAATCTAGGAAGCAGACCATTAACACCATACTTTAATATATTTGATAAGCAAGGCATATACTATTCAAATATCGGTTTACCATTACATATTAGCGGTCAGCTAAGCCCAGACACCTTTGAGATAGATGGAAGCATCAGCTCACAATTCGTAACTGGTTTATTATTCGCCCTGCCTGCCTTAAAGGGAGATTCAAGGATAATTATAACAAATGAGCTAGAGTCTAAAGGATATATTGATATAACACTAGATGTATTAAGAAAATTCAACATACATATAGAGAATATTAACTATAAGCAATTTAATATACTGGGGAACCAATCATATAAGCCGGCAGATATATCAATAGAAAGCGACTATTCCCAAGCTGCCTTCTGGTTAATTGCCGGCTTGCTGGGAGATAAGATAAAGTGCAAGGGGCTATGCCTGAACTCCACCCAAGGAGATAAAGTTATATTAGACATAATAAAGAAAATGAACGGCAATATTATTATTACTGATGATTCTATAATAACAACTGCTTCTGATATAAAAGGATCAGTTATTGATGTTTCCCAATGTCCTGATCTTGCACCTATTATTGCAGTATTAGGTGCTGTTGCTGAAGGTACCACAAAAATTATCAATGCAGGACGCCTTAGAATAAAGGAATGTGACAGATTAACAGCAATAGTAACCGAGCTATCAAAGCTAGGTGCGGATATCTATGAAGAAAAGGATATTATTATAATTAATGGCAAACCAAAGCTGTTAGGAGGCACAGTATGGGGCTGGGGTGATCACCGAATCGTCATGGCACTTGCAATAGCTTCTATCAAGTGTGAAAACCCTGTTTTCATAGAAGGCTGCGAAGCAGTTACAAAATCCTACCCTGATTTTTTTAATGACTTTGCCGCACTTGGAGGTATTTTAGATGAACGGAAGCTGGGGTAATAATATTAGATATACAATCTGGGGAGAATCACATGGATCAGCTATAGGAATTATTATAGATGGTCTGCCCCCTGGGATAGTACTAGATACATCAAACATACAATTTGAAGTAGATAGAAGAAAGCCAGGCACAAGTAGCTTGACTACCTCACGAAAAGAAGCTGACAGCTTTAAGATATTAAGCGGTCTATTCAATAACGCAACTACCGGAAGCCCCCTTTGTATTTCTATTGAAAACAAGGATGTAAAATCAGAGCATTATGCTGCAATGAAAACTCTCATGCGCCCAGGGCACGCAGATTATACTGGTTATGTTAAATATAATGGCTTTAATGACTATCGCGGTGGTGGACACTTTTCAGGAAGAATTACAGCTCCAATAGCGATTGCTGGTGCTATAGCAAAGCAAATACTAATGCAGCACCGCATAACTATAGGCAGTCATATTGTTCAGCTTGGTGATATTAAAGATACAAGCTTTAATATGACAGAAATCCCGACAGAGCTGCTTTATAAGCTTAGAAAGATGTCTTTCCCAACTATTAAGGAAGATATATCAGAAATAATGAAGCAGCTGGTAAGTCAGATTAAAGAAAATGGAAACTCAATGGGTGGCATTGTAGAAACTGCTGTTATTAATATACCTGCCGGTATGGGTTCACCGTTTTTCGATTCCTTTGAAAGTCTGCTGTCTCATATAATTTTTTCAATACCCGGCATAAAGGGTATTGAATTTGGAGCAGGCTTTTCCTTTGCCTCAATGAAAGGCTCTGAAGCTAATGATGAGCTTTTTTATAACAATGGAAAAGTATGCTCATATACAAATAACAATGGTGGAATACTTGGAGGTATCAGCAGCGGTATGCCTGTAGTTTTTAAAACGGCAATAAAACCAACTCCCTCTATATCCATGCTACAAAGAACCATTGACATTAATTCATGTACAAATTCACAGCTTCAAATTACAGGAAGACATGATCCCTGTATAGTACCAAGAGTAATTCCAGTTATTGAAGCAGCCACAGCAATAGCAGTTTTAGATATGTATTTTGAAGGAAGGAAGTATGGACTATGGAATTAGTATATGGCTTGATCGGTGAAAAGCTTCAACATAGCTTATCTCCTCATATACATAATTATTTATATACCGAGCTAGGCATCAATGGAACTTATAAGCTTTTTGAAGTCCCAAAGGGTGCACTTAAAGAGACTATTAACAGCTTAAACAGTCACAATGTAAAAGGCATAAATGTAACTATACCCTATAAGGTTGAAGTTATTAACTGTCTGGATAAGTTATCTCCTGAAGCTCAGAAAATTGGTTCAGTTAATACTATTGTTTTTGGTAAAAGTATAGCCGGATACAATACAGATTACTTTGGGTTTGGAGAGCTTCTATTGAAGAGAGATATAAGTGTAAAAGGCAGTAAAGCAACTGTATTAGGTACCGGTGGTTCTGCCAGAGCAGTACTTCATTATCTTATGGATAATGGAGCAAAGGATGTTTTACTGGTAAGCAGAAATGCCAACAGCAATATGAATGAGCATATCAGTAAACAGGTTAAAATAATAACCTATAGTGAGCTGCATCAATTTAGTGAGCGTGATATTATAATAAACTGCACTCCTTGCGGTATGTATCCTAATATAGACAGTTATCCTGTTGACTCTTCAATTTTGCAGAATTATAAAGCGGCTATAGACTTAGTTTACAACCCAAAGGAAACTGTATTTCTTCAATATGCTAAAGCATGTAAGCTTAAAACCGCAAATGGTCTATATATGCTGGCAGCACAGGCAGTTGCTGCCCTTGAGCTTTGGAATGATATAAGAATTGATAAAAAAATCACAGATAAAATATATAGGCTTTTATAACAAGCTTATATTCTGGAGTATTCAAAATACTTTGTACACAAAACACATTACTGTTTTAAGCAGTAATGTGTTTTGTATTATTCTTCTATTAATGTCTATACATAAGCGAGCTGCTTTTGCCACTCTCTGATTTATAGTTATTTAATACACTTGCTAAATAAGCTTCACTTAGTGGTTCATTTTTTTCGTAATACGAATCAATTTTATCTATTTTTTCTGGCATATGTAATGCAATCACATTAACTCCGTTATTCTCAAGCATATATACTGCATCCCTAAGAGCTACAGAACATGCAATAAGTATACTTTTCGCCTTGTGCAGCTGTAGATATTTTATAATAGTGAGCATTGTTAAGCCAGTAGTAATACCATCAGCTATAACAACAACATTCCTGTCTAAAATATCTAATTGCTCAGTTCTTTCATATGTTTCTTTATCTTTTTTCATTGATTCAAGCTGTGTTTTTAATTCTGTGTTTATATATTCCTCAGATATACCTAGATACGCAGTTGCTTCCTCATTTATTACAAATAGGTCCTCCTCAGCTACTGCCCCCATAAATGAAATTTCACTAAAAGGATATCTTAGCTTTTTACAAAGAATTATATCTAAAGGTTTATTTAATTTTTTACATGTATATTCTGCAATTTGTATTCCACCCTCTGGAACTGCTAATATATGCGTATCGTCATTTATTAGTTCACTTATCCTATTCCAGAGCTTCTCACCTGCATCATACCTGTTCTTAAATATAAGTATCACCTCTTTATATTTATCATGTTAAAATAAAGGACTATATGTTCTTCTTTTTAGAATGTTTACTATTTCATCCGTTGATTTATTAGTTATATTTATGAGAAGTGCTCCAAACGCCGCATCTTCCATGGAAGCCGATGCTGGAGATGGTATATTATTTACTTCATAGTATAGATAGGGGTCTGCTTCTTTGTATAAAACTGCATCTGCCATTTTGTTTTCACCAATATAGAATATATCATATCCTCGTTGTTCCAGCTCATTTTTCAACTCCTCTAAACCCTTTTGAATTGCAATACGCAAAAAAATCACCTCCATATATATTATCCAATGAAGGTGATAAAATTATTCTATTTATTCGCTTTTTTAGTACATCTGTCTAGTACCATCTGCTCTTCTACAGATAAAGGATAGCTTGAAGTGCCCATACTAATTGGCTTTACATAGTTAATTGTTTCGTTTCTTCCATATATACCTGTTAATACTACTCCATTATTATAATTATCTAATAATGCAATGGAGTAACTCAAATCACTGCCAGTATCACTAAACGCATTATATCTTGCAACGCTACACTTTTGAATACACCTTTCAGCTTGATCCTTCAAACTGCTTATATTATTCTCAATAACCTCCACCTTTCCAATAGCTGATTCTACATCTTTTATATATTCCTCTAGCATACCTTCAAGATTCTTGCCTGTTGTACTTCTCATAAAGCGTTTATATTTATTTTGAAGCCTTCCCATTTGAACTGTCAATATTATGTTCCAGATAAAGACTATCAACAATAAAGCCATTGAACTGACTAACAGTACTGCTCCATAATCATTAAATACTCCCTTTATAAACTCCATAACATCGCTCCTATACTTCTTTAGCAATTGTATATAGTGCCTCAATTGCCTTATTAATATCCTCTTTTGTATTAAAATAGCCTATACTGAATCTAACCGTTCCCTGCTCAAGGGTGCCTATGGTTTGATGTGCCAATGGAGAACAGTGAAGCCCAGATCTAGTAGCAATATTAAAGCCGCTGTCGAGAATATAGCTTATTTCAGATGAACCTATATCTCCTATATTAATTGATATTACTGGTGTTTGCTTATTCTTAACACATGGACCATATACCTTTACTTTATCCATATTCAGAAGCTTTTCAATGAAATAAGAAAATAACTCCTCCTCATGACTTCTAATATTACTCATACCCACTTTATTAATAAAATTAATACCTGCACATAGTCCTGCAATTCCTGGGGTGTTAGGTGTTCCACTTTCCAACCTGTCAGGATATATATCCGGCTGAATAAGAGACTCAGATCTGCTGCCTGTTCCTCCTTCTCTAAACGAAACGATGTCCACCTCTTCGCCAAAACACAGACCCCCTACACCCTGAGGTCCAAAAAGGCTCTTATGTCCTGTAAATATTAGAAAATCTATATTCATTGTTTGCATGTCAACATCATATACTCCCGCTGTTTGAGCTGCATCTACCATGAATTTTACATTATTTTTCCTTGCTATCCTTCCAATCTCCATTATCGGCATTATTGTCCCTGCAACATTAGATGCATGAGTTACTGCTATTAATGCCGTATTCTTTTTTATTGACCTTTCAATATCAAGAACCGATATTTCTCCTTTGATATTACAGTCTGCAATAGTAGTTTCTATCCCTATGTTCTCAAGTGATTTAAGTGGTCTGGCAATGGAGTTATGCTCCATACTAGATATAATAACATGATCACCAGGCTTTAAATAACCCTTTAATGCTATATTAAAGGAGTCTGTAGCATTTAGTGTAAAAACTACACGTTCCAAGCTTTTGACATTAAACAAATTTGATACTAGTTCCCTTGCCTCCAGTATTACTCTTCCTGACTGCAAAGATAATTTATGACCTGCTCTTCCTGGATTTCCACAATAGTTTCTCATAAAATTGTCAATTGCCAAATAAACATCCTCGGGTTTGGGAAAACTGGTTGCTGCATTATCAAAATATATCATTTTTATTTCTCCTTTGTTTCACGTGAAACATTTTTGTACTATTTTAATCAAATTATATGTTTCACGTGAAACATTTTTTGAATTAGCTCTATTTAGGCTTTATTTTTGTTATATCAAATTTTTATCTTTAAAGGTGTAATCGTATTACCTGCTCAAAAAAAGTGGCTTAAAAACAATTTAAACACTTCTTTAATTTTCCAATAATTCTAGTATTCTTTCAAGATCTTCATTGTTATAATATTCGATCTCAATTTTTCCTCGTGATTTCTTATTTACTATATTTACTTTAGTCCCAAAAAAACCTTTTAGCTTTTCCTCTATTTCTATAAGCTCTAAATCCTTGCTTACTTCTTTTTTCTTAACCGCCTTTTTTTCCTTTGCCAAACTTTCTATATCTCTAACATTAAGCTGATTCTCTACTATTTTATTGGCAATCTCTTCTCTTTTTTTCTCATCTTCTATTGCCAGCAGTGCTCTTGCATGACCTGCTGATATTTTGCTTTCTATAACCTTTTTCCTAATATTTTCACTGAGATTCAGCAGCCTTAGGGAGTTAGCAATTGCAGGTCTACTTTTCCCTATTCTTTTTGAAATGACCTCCTGCGTCATATTATATTCATCAAGAAGGCTTTTATATGCAATTGCTTCTTCAATAGGGTTTAGATCTTCTCTTTGGAGGTTTTCTATTAAAGCAATTTCCATAACCTCAACATTAGAAAAATCTTTGACTATAGCTGGTATGGTTTTCAGCTCAGCTATTCTTGCTGCTCTCCATCTTCTCTCACCGGCTACAATTTGATAGCCATGCTCCAGCTTCTTAACAATTATAGGCTGTACAACACCATGCTCCTTAATAGATGAAGCTAAACTTTCTAATGCCTCACTATCAAAAAACTTTCTTGGTTGACTTTCATTGGTATCAATATCTGTTATCTTTATTTCCATAATAGAATTATCTGCAACTTCATCATTTTCTCTAATTAACGCACCTAGTCCCTTGCCTAAGCCTTTCTTGCTCATTACATCACATCCTCACACAAAACTATAAACTCTTCTGCCAAATCCATATATGCTTCTGCACCCTTTGACTTCACATCATATTGAATTATTGACATACCATGACTAGGTGCCTCTGCTAACCTAACATTCCTAGGAATCATTGTTGTATACACCTTACCCTTGAAGTACTTTTTTACTTCCTCTACTACCTGAATTGACAGATTGGTTCTGCCGTCGAACATACTCAACACAACGCCCTCAACCTCTAACCTTGGATTCAGACCCTTTCTTACTAATTTTATAGTATTCATCAGTTGACTTACTCCTTCTAAAGCATAATACTCACATTGTATTGGTATCAGCACGCTGTCAACTGCTGATAAAGCGTTAATAGAAAGTAATCCCAAGGATGGAGGACAATCAATAAATACATAATCATAGTCAACTTTAACGCTGCTTATGCAATCTTTAAGTTTTAGTTCTCTATTATGTATACCAGTCAACTCGATTTCTGCACCTGCTAGCTGTACACTTGCCGGTAGCAAATACAAGTTGCTTTGATCTGTATTAATTATAGCTTCCTTTGGATCAGAATTATTAATAAGAACATCATATATAGTATATTTTAGACTATTCTTATCCACTCCGATACCACTTGTTGTATTACCCTGAGGATCTATATCTATCATCAATACTTTTTTACCCATACTCGCCAGACATGCACATAGGTTCACTACTGTAGTAGTCTTACCTACACCACCCTTCTGGTTAAACACTGCAATTGCCTTTGACATTAATTACACCTCACATATAATAGTTACCCCAAAATATATTACACCATTTGAAATACAGCTTAAACTTTACATTATCTTATTTATAAAGTGTACTATACTTTATTTTATATATATCAGCTATATAAACATCCATAATTATATAGCCGATTAACGCACCTTATATAATAATATAATAAACCTGCTGCTAATTAAACATTTTTTGAATAAAAAAATAATAAAATCATATATATTATAAGGAATTTATATTGAAAATCATAATGAATACTTCTTATATTTACATTATACTACTTTTTATAAACATTTTATCTATCTATAACTATCAATAAGGAGGAAAATATGTTTAAGCTTATTCTATCTACTTTTTGTTTGGTATTTCTTGCTGAGCTGGGTGATAAAACACAGCTTGCTACAATGCTTCTATCAGCAAAATCAAATTCTGTAATGCCTATTTTTATAGGCTCCAGCCTTGCACTGGTATGCTCATCCTTCATAGGTGTCTTTCTAGGTGCTTACATAACCAAGCTGGTTCCGCCATCATACATACAAAACACTGCCGGAGTATTATTTGTACTTATGGGATTATTAATATTATCAGGTAAAATATAAAATTCTAATTATTTTTCATCAAGGGTCTTAAGCAGCCTATTCAATTAGGCTTAAGCATAATTTCTCTTTGTGATAAACAACTGGAAAAATTCAATTTTGAAGTTGTTTCTCTATAATAAGTAAACCTATTATTGATTCAATTATGATTATTTGAATCAATAATAGGTTTACTAAATTTATATAATAATTACCTTAGTTTTTGGGTACCTTTAATGTGATCTCCACATATTCACCCTTATCAACCTGTCCATATTCTACCTTATAGCCAGTTTTTAAAATCTCTTTATATGTATTCTTAATTGTATTAATATATATATTATAATTCATCTTTCCTCTAATTTTTCTCTCTACTGATTTATTACCGCTAATAGCAATCTCATCTAGCATTTTTTCGATCAATTCCTCAGTCTTCTTGACGTTTAAGGATTTTTTTATAATTTGATTTAAAGCTTTAATCTGCATATTCTCATCAGGTAATTTTAGTAAAGCTCTTGCATGTCTTTCTGTCAAGCCGTTACTAAGTATTATCTTTTTTACATCCTGTGAAAGCTTTAGCAACCGCAGTTTATTTGCGATTGTTGACTGCTTTTTGCCAACCTTCTTGGCTAGCTCTTCCTGTGTGATCCCATGATCATGTATAAGATTGAAGTAGCCCTCAGCTTCCTCCATAAAATTTAAATCTTCCCTTTGTAAATTTTCTATAAGTGCGATTACCGCTGAATCCTGTTCTACTACCTCAACAACAATAGCAGGTATAAATTCCAGTCCAGCCAGCTTTGATGCTCTCAGCCTTCTCTCTCCAGCAATCAATTCAAATCCATTATTTCCGATTCTCCTAACATTAATAGGCTGCAATACACCATACTCTTTAATTGAAGATGATAATTCTTCAATAGCTAAAGTACCGAACTCCTTCCTTGGTTGGTAAGGATTAGGCGAAACATTATTTATTGGTATATTCATTATTTGCTTATTATCGTCCAATTTCCTCATTCCTCTCAACAGTGTGTTTGAATATTATGTAAAGTAAATATTCAAATAAAACTCAACTTATTGATATACTGTTATTTTATATTCATCTCATTAATAATCTTTTTATTTTTCACCAGGTAGGTTTTCAAATAAATTTGGAACTATAAACAAATTTATAGTTCCAAATCTAGGGAACTTACTATTCTTTATTCGCCAAAAACAAAATACTTCCTGCCTATTATATATATAAATTATTGACATATACTAATTTTTTTTCTACAATTTTCATTACTTATAGCTAAACTATAGGATTTGCTGCTGGTTTTCCGGGCTTTCTAGGGTATTTTGTCGGTGTCTCTCTAACCTTTTCTATGATAATAATATAATGTTTAATATCACTAAAAGGCAGACTATATTCTTCAACATTTATCACACTTCCCCCTAGCATCTTAATTGCGTTATCAGCTTCCTTTACCTCTTCAGCATAACTTGGTCCCTTTTGACATATAAAAAAGCCGCCTTTTTTTACAAAAGGAATACAGTATTCAGATAATATATTCAAAGCAGCTACAGCCCTTGACAAAACTACATCATACTTTTCTCTATAAAGCTTATTAACTCCTGCTTCCTCTGCTCTGGCATGAACTGTTTTGACATTTTCCATTTTAAGTCTTTCAATTACATCGTTTAAATATGATATTCTTTTATTCAAAGAATCAAGCAAGGTAAGCTTAACACCTTTATTAATAATCTTGATAGGTATTCCCGGAAAGCCGGCACCTGTTCCTACGTCGATAATATTGGCATTATCAACAATTTTATTTGTCAGCATACAGGTACTTGAATCCAGCAAGTGCTTTATATAAAATTCCCTCTCATCTGTTATTGTGGTCAAATTAATCTTTTCATTCCACTCCAACAATACATCCTTAAAAGTAATCAGCTCATTAATAACTTCTTCATTAACACTCAAACCCATCTGATTAAATCCATCTTTTAGTAAACTAATATTATCCATGTCATCAATCCTTTTCATTTTTTCGGATACGTCTCAACTGCTCCATATATATCATTATTACTGATATATCAGCAGGTGAAACACCAGAGATTCTCGACGCCTGTCCTAAATTGATCGGCTTGATATCATTCAGCTTTTCCTTAGCTTCTAAAGAAAGACCTTTTATATTCATGTAGTCCATATCTATGGGTACCTTCTTATTTTCCAGCTTTTTAAACTGCTCTGCCTGAGATAGCTGCTTTTTAATATACCCCTCATACTTAATAAGAATTTCAACTTCCTCTTCAACCTCACGCTCTAAATGAGGCATATTCTCATCAATTTCCTTAAGGGAGTCATAGTATATTTCTGGTCTCTTTAAAAGCTCATATAGGCTGATTCCACCTTTGATCTCAGAGCTGTTCTGCCTTTGCAAATAGTCTCTTACCTTCTGATTAAGCTTAATATTAGTATCCTTTAACCTTTCAAGCTCCTTTTCTATACTCTCTTTTTTGGAGATAAATCTTCTATACCTCTCCTCAGAAACTACTCCCAGCTCATAACCCTTTTGTGTCAGTCTTAAATCTGCATTGTCCTGTCTCAATATAAGTCTATACTCGGATCTTGAGGTCATCATTCTGTAAGGCTCTTCAGTACCCTTAGTCACCAAATCGTCAATAAGCACTCCAATATAAGCCTCTGATCTATCCAGAATAAAAGGAGGTAAATTCTTTACCTTTAATGCAGCATTAATCCCTGCAATTATACCCTGAGCCGCAGCCTCCTCATAGCCTGAGCTGCCATTAATCTGCCCTGCAAAGAAAAGCCCCTCCATATTCTTATACTCCAAGTTTAAGTTCAGTTGTGTAGTGTCTATACAATCATACTCAATAGCATAAGCAGCCCTCATTATATGACAATTCTCCAAACCAGGTACGCTGTGCAGAACATCAATTTGCACATCCAAGGGCAAACTGGAGGACATTCCTTGTACATACATTTCTTTTGTATGAAGACCCTCCGGCTCAATAAAAATCTGATGAGCATCCCTATCAGGAAAATTTATTACCTTAGTTTCTATGGAAGGACAATACCTTGGTCCAACACCAACTATATCCCCAGTGTATAAGGGTGATCTTCTTATATTATCCTTTATAACCTTATGGGTATTTTCATTAGTATACGTTAAATAGCATGATAGCTGATTCAGCTCTATATCACCAGTCATAAATGAAAAGGTGTTTATATCCCTATCTCCCGGCTGCTCAGACATTTTATTTAAATTTACTGATTTACCATCTATTCTAGCTGGTGTACCTGTCTTAAATCTTCTTAACTTCAGTCCCATTTCCTCCAAGCTATTAGATAACTCCAGAGCTGGAAATAACCCGTTTGGTCCTCCACTATAACTAACCTCTCCGATGACAATTTTTCCCCTCAAATATACACCGGCAGCTACAACTACAGATTTGCATTTATATACTGCTCCTAGGTTAGTAACAACCTCAGCGACCTTTCCATTTTCGGTGTTAATCTTAAGGATCTCTGCCTGTATAACATATAAGTTTTCTTGTTCCTCAAGTACCTTTTTCATTCGTTCTGCATACAGCTTTTTGTCTGCCTGTGCCCTTAAAGCTCTTACAGCAGGTCCTTTTTTCGTATTAAGCATTCTTATCTGTATCATGGTTTTATCTATATTGACACCCATTTCCCCGCCAAGAGCATCCAGCTCTCTTACAAGATTGCCCTTTGCAGGTCCTCCAATAGAAGGATTACATGCCATCATAGCTATACTATCAAGATTCATGGCAGTTACAAGGGTTCTCAGCCCCATTCTGGCACTAGCTAAAGCAGCCTCACAACCCGCATGTCCAGCTCCTATAACTACGACATCATATTCACCAGCATAAAATTGCATAATATCACCTCTATTTCCCTATACAAAATTTGCTAAATATTTCTGTAACAATATCTTCTTCTACAGTATCACCAGTTATACTTCCCAGCTTACTCCAGCTTTCTCTTATGTCTACGGATACCAAATCTATAGGTATGTCTGCTTCAATAGAACTTATCGCTCTATCTATACTTTCCAAAGCTTTCTCTAATAAATCCTTATGTCTTATATTTGTAACCATTTTATTTTTCTTTAATGAAATATCTCCATGAAAAACTAATCCTTTTATTTTTTTTTCCAAGTCATCAATTCCTGTACCCTCTTTTGCAGACATTTGCACGATATTTTCATTTCCGAATCTATTTACTAAATACTCCATATTAATCTTCTTATCAATATCTATCTTATTTGCGGCAACTATAGTTTTCTTATCTGATATATACTCTATAATTTCATAATCTTCCTTTTGCAGCTCTGTTGACATATCAATAACAAAAACAACCAACTCTGACTCTTTAATAGCCTGTCTTGTACGCTCTACCCCTATCTGCTCAACCAAATCGCTAGTCTCACGTATTCCAGCAGTATCAATAAGTTTTATCAGTATACCGCCTATATTCAAATATTCCTCTATAATATCTCTTGTTGTACCCGGAATGTCTGTTACTATTGCTCTATTTTCCTTTAAAAGCACATTCAGCAATGACGACTTGCCAACATTAGGTCTTCCTATAATTGCTGTATTTAAGCCGTCTCTGATGATTCTTCCTTCATCAAAGCTGTTTATTAAATCTATTACTGCTTTTTTAGACTTTTTTGCCAGGTTTATTATATTTTCATTAGTTACTTCTTCTATATCATGCTCAGGAAAATCTATGGAAGCTTCTATATGGGCTATAATAGTCAATAAATCAGCCATTATATCCTTAATTTCCTGAGATAAGCTTCCTTCAAGCTGATTTAATGCTGCATTTAGCCCTGTCTCAGTTTTTGCAGTTATTACATCAATAACCGCCTCCGCCTGTGAGAGATCTATTCTTCCATTCAAAAAAGCTCTTTTTGTAAATTCTCCAGCTTCTGCTATTACAGCACCGCTTTTAAGTACCAGCTCCATAATTTTTCTTACAGGTATAATTCCTCCATGGCAATGTATCTCTACTATATTCTCAGTAGTATAGGAATATGGAGAACGCATTACTATTGCAAGAACCTCATCTATAATATTATTATTATCATCAATAATATGTCCATAAGTAACTTTTCTTGATGGGATATTCTTAACATCCAGCTTTCTTCTAGGTCTAAAAATTTTCTCAAGTATTTCAAGTGCTTTATCACCGCTCAATCTTATTATGCCTATTCCTGCTTCTCCAGGTGCAGTAGCTATGGCGGCTATTGTTTCATCTATCATTCTAAATATCCCTCCTATCATTATAGATAACCACCTCTAAACTCAAATTACTTTTCGTTAAGAGTTGCTAATCTATTCGTGAGAAACAACTGGATATATTTAATTTTGATGTTGTTTCTCTTTATAGATAACCACCTCTAAAACTCAAATTACTTTTCGTTAAGAGTTGCTAATCTATTTGTGAGAAACAACTAGATATATTTAATTTTAATGTTGTTTCTCTTAGTATTTAACAATTTAATCTCAAATATTTTACTTATTTCTGTCCAAAACCTCTATTTACTATAGATAACCCTATATTTTTACTGTTTTTTAACAATATTATAAACCCAGTATTTTCATACTGGGTTTATGTTACTATTTATGTGCAATTATGACCTTTCTGTATGGCTCCTCGCCTTCACTATATGTCATAATCTCACTATAATTTTGAAGAGCTGAATGTATAATTCTTCTCTCATAAGGATTCATAGGCTCAAGTTCAACTCTTTTTCCTGTTTTGATAACCTTTTCAGCCAGTCTGTTAGCCAGTCTATTAAGAGTTTCTTCTCTTTTTCTTCTATAATCCTCTGTATCTAATATAACCTTTAGATATCCTTCTTTACCCTTATTCTTATTAACAACTAAGCTGACAAGGTATTGGAGAGAATCCAGAGTCTGACCTCTTCTGCCTATTATTATTCCCATTTTAGGACCGGATAAATTGATATATAGATTATCGTTTACACATCTTACTCTTATTTCTGCTTTGATCTCCATGCTGTCTAATACTTCTCTTAAAAACTTTTTAGCTCTTTCAATATCATCCTGATCTATAACATCTTTTTTAGAATTCTTTTCCTTTACTTCTTCAGCAATACTAATCTTTTCTTTTACTGTAACCTTTACTTTAGCATTTTTTGAACCAATTAGTCCAAAAATTCCTTTACTTGGCTGTTCAAGTACTTCTACATCTACTTCATCTCTTGTTACTTTTAATTCAGCTATTGCTTGCTGTATTGCTTCTTCTATAGTCTTGGCTGTTTTCTCAATAAATCTCATAAAACAATTATGCCTCCTTCTTTGCAGGTGCAACCTTTAACATATAATATTGTTGTGCTATTGTAAATATATTTCCTACTATCCAATATATTACAAGTCCTGTTGGAAAAGTATATGACATCCAGCCTATCATAACTGGCATTACAGTTCCCATCATATTTTGAGTCTGATCCTTATTTCCCTTAGGTGTAGTCATCTTAAACTGAATATATGTTGTTAAACCTGATAAAATTGCTAAGACCGGTATAACAAATGTTCCAATAGCTATTAAAGACGCTTTACCTTCGCTTTCACTTAAATTTGTAATCCATAAAAAGCTCTTGTTTACCTGTTCAAAAGTAACTGGTGTATTTACAAATATAAATTTAATCGGATCTCTGATAACATTAAATAATGCAATAATTATAGGAAATTGTATTAACAATGGTAAACAGCCTGATGCAGGGTTATAATTCTCTTGCTTGTATAACTCCATTAGTTTAACATTCATTTTTTCTTTATCATTTTTATATTTTTCTTGTAATTCCTTCATCTTGGGGCTTATTTCGTTCATTTTTCTTGCTGATTCTGTTTGTTTAATATTTATTGGCAGCATAAGTATTTTAGTTACTATTGTAAATAAAATTATAGCCAAACCATAATTATTTACCATTTCATATATCCAATACAGCAATACCCCTAAAGGTTTAGCAATTAAGTTGATCAATATTTTATCCCCCTTTTACAGTGCTTTATATGAAACCATACTATGGTTTTTTATCCAATTCAGGAACTGGATCATATCCTCCCGGATTAAAAGGATTACACCTTGATATTCTTTTTATGCTTAGACACAAACCCTTTACAACACCAAATCTCTCTATAGCCTGAATAGAATAATGGGAGCATGTAGGTATAAATCTACAGCTGCCTCTGGAAAATGGTGATATAAAGATTTGATAAAGTCTGATAAAAAAAATTAAAACTATCTTCATTTTAACTCACTTCTTTATTAGTCTAGCTCTGTTTAATGCCGATAGCATACATTTCTGAATATCATAGTAATTAGCGTTTGATCCTTTAGCCCTTGCAGTAAATACAATATCATAGCCGCTTTTAAGTTTATCGCTGACTGCTCTATAGTTTTCCTTCATCATCCTTTTGAATTTGTTACGTGTCACTGCTTTTCCTAACTTCTTGCTTACAGAAAATCCTACTCTGGTATATTCCGTCTCATTTTTAACCACATAAGCAACTAAAAATTCTTCTACATAATATCTGCCTTCATTATATACCTTCTTGAATTCTCTGTTTTTTCTAATCTTTAGTAGAGTACCCATCTACTCCTCCGATTCAGTGAAATTTCCTACAAAATACTTAATACAATTTGCTAAGTACTAAAGAAAGCTTTATGTCAATACATAAAAAAACTTATCGAATCTACAGAAAAAGGCCACACGCCGCGGCCTTATACTGTTAATCTTTTTCTACCTTTTCTTCTTCTTCTGCTTAAAACGTTTCTTCCATTAGCAGTACTCATTCTTTCTCTAAATCCATGAACTTTCTTTCTTTGTCTTTTCTTTGGCTGATATGTCATTAACATAGTTACACCCCCCAACGCAATCAACTTGTATTGTTAATACTAAACCACTAATATACAGAAGCTATCTATTTATACTGCTGGCAGTAAATAAGCTTTTGATGGTTTATGGCTTAATATTATGCACAATTCACCACTTTACTATTAAAATTATATATAGATTAATTATGCATGTCAAGAAATATATGATTATATCCACATAAATAGCTCTAAGCTTAACAGCACACATCTACTAAGAATTTAGATAGCAAATATAAATGGTGTTCCTTATTAACAGCTGCATATTGCTTCCCTTATAGGTTTTTAGTTTGGAATAATCCAAGTTTAAAGCTAAAAACCCTATACTGTGGATATTTTTCGCTTTTTTATATTATTTTGTGGATAAAGTTATAAATTTTATTGTATTTACTATTTCCTTTTGCTATTATATTTATATAATTGTGTATAACTATCTTTTACTATTCACAATTTTTATAAGTTATCAACATCTGTGTATATGTTGTGTATAACTTTTTAAATTTGTGAATTAATTTTTTCTTGTTTGTCTATAATTAAAATGAATAGCATGCAATATATTATATAATTATATTTACTATTGCCTATAAATCAGTACTGGAATATGTATAAGACCATTTTTTGATTAATAATTCTTTGATGATTTTATATAATATC
>CALGKJ010000164.1 GCA_937930535.1 uncultured Clostridia bacterium | reverse complement strand
TCTTCATCTGTTGGATATGACTTAGTCTTCACTACAACACCATCAACCATTGTTACTGGAAGTATATCTATACCATAATCATTAAGTATTTTGTTTATTTCTGTATTGTCTACAAATATTTGTGGGCTGCTAGATAGATTATGCCTTTCAACTACAATACCATTATTCTTTAAGTTGTTTACTACTGTAGAAACTCTTAACAGTTCTCTATCTACTGATGGACCACATACTCCTGTTGAACAACACATGGCTGGTTCAAAAATAATCATTTTCTTCATAACTAAACACTCCTTTTATTATTTATCTTATTCGGTTGCAGAACTCTACACTAACTGACTTTTGTATGTTTTCTCTCATTCCAAATTTATATTTCACTCCTTTGTGGCAAAATATTATAAGGGGGACTAATCCAAACAACACCTCACTACAAAGGAGGAAACAGTTATATTTTTCTTTTCTCCTCATCTGTTCACAGATAATTTTGTCAGTTTGATAATAACATTCCAGATGAGTCTTTATTCAATAGATTTAAAAGTACCTATGAAAGTGATGTAGTTTACTTTTTTAATTCTATGGTTCCTCATATTTGCATTCATGTTTAGATTTATCTTTACAGATACATTCATCTGTGTCTGTTACAATATTCATTAGAAATAATATCAGCTTATTGCAATTAGTGTTATTTAGGAAATAATAACTCCATAATCCATCTTTTCTACTTTCAACAATACCGCAGTCCATTAAAACCTTCATATGGTGCGAAAGCGTTGGTTGTGTAAAATCAAAGTGTTCTAATATATCACAAGCACACCTTTCTCCACAAGATAAAATATCAATAATTTTAAGCCTGCTTGGATCTGAAAGTGCTTTAATATTTTTTGCATTATCATCATATTTTCGTTTCACTTAATCACCTCTATATAGATATACATCTATATACAATATATACCACACTTTATACATTGTCAATATAGACTATGTGAATCAATGTAGAAATAGTACATATATTGGTCACTCTCTATATATATTCTATGCAATCGCTTATTAAATGCTTTTAAAATTCTTAATTAATGGTCTTCATAAGTTTATACTTTCCCCAAACATAATCTTTAGTAGTCTATAAAAAAACCAGTCAAGGATAATTCACTCAACTGGAATAATATTTTGAAAAATATTTTTTAATGAAGACTACTAATAACTAGTAGAATATCTACCTAATAAAACTAATTATATTTAAAAAAGGTACTGGAGAGTACCTTTCGCTATTAGGGGTAATGGGAAAATCACGGATGCTGGTATTATTCCTACTGTTATAGTTTTGTTATGTTAATATGCCTCTGGTTTCAAAATACCAATAAAAGGTAAATTTCTGTATACCTGCTTATAGTCCAGACCATATCCAACAATAAATTCATCAGGAATTTCAAATCCAACATAATCCACAGTAACAGGTGCTATTCTATGTTCTGGTTTATCCAATAATGTGCATAGCTTGATGCTGTTGGGTTTTCTTGATTTCAAATTTTCTATTATATAGGATAATGTCAATCCTGAATCAATAATATCTTCAACAATCAATACATCCTTATCCTTTATATTTTCTACTAGATCATGTTGTATTCTAACCACTCCAGATGAGTGTGTACCTCCTTCATAGCTTGATACAGCCATAAAGTCCATTACCAGCGGTAGATTTATCTCTTGAGCAAGCTCACCATAAAATAAGATCGAACCACGTAGAATGCATATTAATACTAAGTCTTTATCCTTGTAATCATTTGTAATCTGCAAGCCTAATTCTTTTATTCTACCTTGAAGCATTTCTTTAGATATCAAAACTCTTTCTATATCGTTAATCATGGTTACCTCCTTAAATATGCTAAAAATATGAAATCTATTTTAATTTTTTCTTAGGTGGGGGAGCCATAGCTGCTGATATGATACCTAGTAATGATAAAATTGATAGGATACCGATTGCTTCAGTATATCTACCAAATACATCAAAAGCTATTCCTAGAGGAAGAGGACCAAATGCCGAGCCAATAACAGTTGAAGTCATAGAAAATCCTCTTATACTGCCTAAATATCTTCTTCCATAGTAATTCGCCCATACCACATTGTTGCATATACTCAGTAGTCCCGATATAAGACCACTTAAAGCTCCGAAAATAAACATAATATATAAGCTTTCTCCATACATAAGTAAAATCAAGCTTATCAGCTGTAAAAAGAAGCTAAAAGCAATTGCAAAATGAACTTTAATTCGCTCTAATGCAATTCCTGAAATCAATGTTACAGGAAAGCTAACCATAGCTATTATACTTAACACTATTGCTGCTACTGTGTTAGGCAGTCCTTTTTCACCTATTATAGAAATAAAGTGAAATATTATCCCTGTATTTATTAACGAAGGTATAGCTTGACAGAACATCATCAACCAAAATGCTCGTGTTCTCATAGCTTCTTGAAGCGTATATGAATCACTAATGTTTGTTTCTTTGTTTACAACAGTGCTATTCAAACATGAACTTTTTTCAATATCTGCCTTATGATTATCTGGCAAAAGACCTATATCTTCAGGTCTGTTTCTAATAAATAAAAATGCTATTGGTATAAATAAGAACCATAGAAGTGCCGCCCAAAATCTCCAAGCGATAGACCATCCCCACTTATCAATAATATAGATATTAAGTGGCGGCAAAATCGCAGAAGACAACACTCCTCCAATACTAAATAAGCTAAAAGCCAATGTTCTTTTTTTGATGAACCACTGGGGTACTAAGGTAGAAGGAATTAACGTCATTGAACCTTGTCCAAATAGTCTGAGCATTAGGAAGCCTATAAACAACATTGCTGGGCTTGTTACAAAGCTGCTCCATATACAGGCTAATCCAAGTAAAAATGATACAATAATATTCATATGCCTATGTCCATATTTATCTATCAATTTCCCTATGATAAACAGCATAGATCCTGCAATCAATGTAGCAGAAGAATAGATATTTGAAACTAGTGTTCTACTCCACCCGAAGTCTTTAATGTAAGAGTCTATAAAAGCTGAATTTGAATACGTTTGACCTGGCCCTGAAAAAAATAGACTTAAACCAGCTACTATAACAATTGTCCAACCATAATAATAGTCATTCTTTATTTTTAACATTAACTTCTCTAAATACATCAGTTTCCCCCAATAAAACAAAGTAAAAAATAAATGATACTATACTTAAATCACAATAGGTATTATCATAGGATTTCTCTTAATATTGGTGTATAGATATTCTTTTAAAGCATCCTTTACAACCATTTTTATGGTTGACCATTCCTTCCCATCATATCGAGATAAAGCAGCTACTGCTATTTTACGCATTTGCTCCATTAATTGATCTGATTCTCTAACGTATATAAATCCTCTGGATATAATGTCAGGTTCTGTAATTATAGTGCCTGTTTCTTTTTCAATCGTAATTATTACTACTATTAACCCATCCTGAGATAATAACTTTCTATCACGGAGGACTATGTTTCCAACATCTCCTACACCAAGACCATCTACTAATATATGTCCAGAAGGTACATTACCATTAATCCTAGCATTCTCACTATCCAACTCTAACACTTTGCCAATATCCATAACAAAAGTATCTTCCTTTGCCATACCCAATACATGAGATAAATTAGCGTGATGTATTAAATGTCTATATTCACCATGCACCGGCATAAAAAACTTTGGTTTTACAAGATTAAGCATAATTTTCAGCTCGTCTTGGCATGCATGACCGGATACATGTATTTCGGCTAGTGCATTATATACAACATTTGCTCCTTTCCTAAATAGTTGATTAATTACTCTTGAGACTGTTTTTTCATTACCGGGTATTGGAGTTGCTGAAATTACTACTAAATCACCTGGGATGATTTCTAATTGTCTATGGGTTGAAGCTGCCATTCTTGATAAAGCTGACATAGGCTCACCTTGACTGCCTGTGGTAATTATCATTAATTTATCATGGGGATATTTATTTATATCATTTATATCAATAATTGTCCCAGCAGGAACATCAAGATATCCTAATTCCAAGGCTACATTTACTACATTTATCATACTTCTGCCACTTAATGCTACTTTTCGACCACATTTAATTGCAGCATTAATTATTTGCTGTACTCTGTGAATATTGGATGCAAACGTAGCTACGATTATTCTATTTTTGACACCGGTAAAAACTCTGTCAAAGGATTCTCCTACTATTCTTTCTGACATTGTGTAGCCTTCACGTTCAGCGTTGGTACTATCGCTCATAAGAAGCAGAACACCTTGACTTCCAAGCTCTGCAAAGCGAACTAAATCAATAACATCTCCATGTATGGGAGTGTAGTCTATTTTAAAATCTGATGTGTGTACAACTATGCCTACAGGAGTGTGTATTGCCAATGCCATTGCATCTGCGATGCTATGGCATGAGTTTATAAATTCTATTTTAAATACTCCTAGCTCAATAGTTTGACCTTGTGCCACTGTCTCTAATTTGGCTATAGACAGCAAGCCATGTTCTTTCAATTTATTTTCTATAAGACCTAATGCCAGCTTTGAGCCAAATATAGGCGCTTTTAATTCTTTTAGCACATAAGGAATTGCACCAATATGATCCTCATGACCATGTGTTATAATAATACCCCTTATTTTATCAGCATTCTTTTTCAAGTATGTGATATCAGGCAAGACTAAGTCTATACCCAACATTTCATCCTCTGGGAAGGCGATGCCACAGTCAACTACAATAATGTCATTGCCGAACTCAAAGATTGTAATGTTTTTGCCTATCTCACCTAATCCACCAAGTGGAATTACTTTTAATTTGTTTTTGCTTTTCACTTAATTTCTATACCTCCATTTTACTTATTTATATTAGCTATTTATTATTCTATCTAATATAGGTATTGTTAAATCCTTATAATAAATGTACATTCTGTGCAGCGCCCTTGTCAGAGCTACATACAGCAATTTAAGATCAAGTTCTTCTTCTCCATATATATCATCTATGTTAATAATGATTACTGCATCAAATTCTAGACCTTTTGCCAAATAAGATGGCACAATTACTACATCACTGTTGTAAATACTTTCTTTCTCATCTAGAAGCTTTACTTTTAATGTTCTCTTCTTGTTAATGGATTTATGAATGTTGATACACTCTTTGAGAGTTTTACCAATTAGCGCAATGGAATAAAAACCCTCTTTTTTTAATTCCTTTATCTTTAATTCCACAGCCGTAATAATTTCTTCACATGATTTCATTTTTAATATTAGAGGATTCTCACCATGACGGACTACTGGTTTTGCTAATATTAATCCTTCTATTGGAACCTCTTTAATTACTTTATTGGCCAAATTCATTATTTCAATAGTTGTTCGATAGCTTTGCTCTAGCGTTAAATATTGACTTTTATCCGGAGGAAATATTTTATTTAATACTGTATTCCAGTTTTTTATAGCTCTATAAGAGTGAATACCTTGAGATAAGTCGCCCAATATTGTGAACAGCTCTGTATTAAAAATCTTTTTCAAAGCATAAAACTGAAAATGACTAAAATCTTGTGCTTCATCAATAACCACATACTTTATATCCATCTTTTTTTCAAATCCAAAAACCTTATGCTTTAAATATGCTAGTGCAGCTAAGTCTTCAAATTCTATATGCCTGCTGTCTAATATCTCTGATGAATGCTGACAAACAGATTTTATAAAATCCATACTGATTTTACCTAAGCTGCATTCCTGTAATACTACCTCATCAGTTATAATTTCTGTGTAATAACTAAATAAATCCCTATTAGGATACTTATCAATATATTTAGAAACTAATGACTTTGCACTTTTCTTTATATCAGATAATTCTTGGTCACGCTTATCAATTAAAGCTATAATTTTTTGACGTCTCTCTTCAGATTCAGCTTCATAGTGCATAATATTTTCTATTTTACTGTCATAATTACCCTCAATTTCTGATAATATATTCTTTCTATTCATGTTCAGTCTGTTTATAAAGCTTTTTTTAATCTCGCCTACCCGTTGATATAAGGGTAGATTTTGATATTCTTTTATGAATGCTTTTTTAATTTCTTTTGCACTTATTATTGTAAAGTCACCAAGCGCAAAATCTTCATCAGGTACAAAGCTATACTCTAGTTTCTTAATATAATTATCAATAATATTCTTAAATATAAGAGAGCCTTTGAAAGAAGCAATTTTAATTATTTTTTCGCTAGTTAGCTTATTATCATTGATAATTCTAATTAATTTCTCACTAGGGTCGATTATCTTGTATTTATTACCAATCAGACTAATAACAAAGTCTATAAAAGTAGTTTGCTTTACTTTATCAGCACCAAGCTCTGGAAGTACCGCAGATATATAATTAAGAAAAAGCTTGTTTGGAGCAATTATCATGAAGTTTTCAGGATCAAAGCTTTTGCTGTAAGTGTAAATCAGATATGCAATTCTATGAAGAGCAATAGTGGTTTTTCCACTGCCGGCTACACCCTGTACTACTAAAGGCTTTCCTATATCGGCTCTAATAATCGCATTTTGTTCTGATTGTATCGTTGATACTATATCCTTAAGTCTGTTATCTGCATTAGCTTCAAGTGATGCCTGTAGGAATGTATCAGTTGCAGTAATATCAATATCTATAAGAGCATCCAGCTGCCCATCATTGATTGTATATTGTCTCTTAAGATACAATTCGCCCTTGATTACTTCCTTATTGGTTTCATAGCTTACTTCTCCCAATCTGCCATCATAATATATGCTGGCAACTGGGGAACGCCAATCAATAATCATAGGTACTTCCCATTCAGGCTTATATAAAGTCATTTTACCTATATAAAGCTTATCTTTTTTTTCATGACCCTCTTGTCTAAAGTCAATACGTGCAAAGTAAGGCTTTTTTCTATATTTGATTAAATTATCGTAGTTTTTTTCTAATTCATCTAAGAGCTTTGCGTTTACAAGGATACTAATATAACTTTGACTGCTATCAAGATAATCTAGATTAACAAAAGCATCCTTAATTTCTTCCCTGTGAACTTTTTTATTTTCATCAGTAGCAGTGATTGCGTTTTCAATGTATCCTATTGTATCATTTAGTCTATCAACCTCTTCTTTATAGTAAGGATGCTCTTTTATCGCCATCAAATTATTCCTTTCTGTGTGCATTACTTTAAATAAATTCCTCTTGTATATTTAACATATTAATTGCTGCATACAGCAATCATTATATAGTATTCTTTCCCTGTTGTTGGTTTTTCAATAGCTTCATTACGCTGATAGTACATATCTATATTTTTAAACCTTCTCAAAAGCTGAATAAATTCTTCTTCTTTGTATTGGTGTACATGATATGGATTTGAACACGGTATTCCTCGACCTCTGCCAAATGGAGTTGATATTATTAAATTCCCTGAAGAATTTAATAGCTTGCTCAAACTATTAACAAATACAGCATCATGTTTTAAATGTTCTATTGTTTCAAAACTAACAATTGTATCAAAGCCTCCCAACTCAATTTCCAATCCTTGAGATTCAGCATCTTTTACTAAGTATGAAACTTTTTCGTGTGGATAATTGGTCTTTGCATATTTAATAGTATAGGCATCAATATCAACCCCTGCTATGTGGCATATACTTCTGCTTTTGTCATTTTCTAATAGTATTTGACACCCATACCCTGTACCGCAAGCAATATCCAGAACTCTTCCTTTTGCGAATTTTGAAGCAAATTCATATCTTTTTATATGCTCAATTAAGAGTCCATTATTGTGCTTCATCAGCTTTGGCACTACTCTTTCCCCTGTTAAAATCATTATTACCTCACTTTTAATCATCTAATAATATTTAACAAATATAACTTGATATTAAATTATAGGCGTTCGCCTTTCTTGAGCTTTTCAATCAGTTCTTTCAAATCATCTTTTTGAACTCTCCAGCTTCGCCCAATTTTAAAGGCAGGAATCTTACCCTCTTGTACTAGTTTATATGTAGTCATTTCACTCAGCTGCAAATAGTCTGCTACTTGCTTTATAGTTAGAATTTCATTACCTTTAACATTATTATCCAAACTCAACTTCCTCCTCTGATCAACTTATCTTGTTTAGTTTTTAATATATTCCTTTGTAAAACTACTTTTATTAACCTATTTCGAGCTAATATTATTGAATACAGTATTATTAAGTATAATATTATATGTTATTGACTAATTGTGTCAAGTTTATTATAATCTATTATAATCTATTATAATAGATTATAATTTAATAATAACTAATTAAAATTATAAAGACTAATAATTAACTCTTATAACGAAGGAGATAATATCAATTATGAAGCTTACGCACACTAGCATAGTTACTGAGCATATTAGAATCTTAAGTGATTTTTATAAGGATATTTTGCAGATTGAACCACAATTTTATAGAGATGATTATGTCGAGTTTTCTACAGGAGCAGGAGAATTTGCAATATATAGCTTTGATTTTTTTGAAAAACTTGCACCAGGCTCTATTAAAAGCTCATCTAACAGTTCACTCATACTAGAGTTTTATGTTGATGATATTTATAAAGAATATTCTAGATTACAGAAGCTTAAGATTAACTGGGTTCAGGCACTTACAAGTCAGCCATGGGGCTATAACTCAATTTATTTCCGAGATCCTGATGGTAATCTTATTAGCTTTTATAGCGGTATTAAATAAATTTCTAATTAATATAATTAATATTAGCAGTAATGGTATCATATAAAAAATGGACATAAAAAAGCAATAGACCGTTTATAGAATAATATGGATATTGTCATTTAGTTAAGTGCTTTAATTTTGATCATATCCATAAAATATTTTACATAGCATAAATAATCAGGTAAACAGCATGTAGGTTGATACATTTATCTATCTACATGCTGTTTACCTGATTTGTAACGAATTAGCAGTAATACCATATGACTCTAAATTTTTTTGGCACTACACATACTATTGTTTTATGAAGCTTACTTTAGCAGCATCCACTGCAATTGCAACCGCAATCAGACTTTTCTGTTGGTGTTGATATTTTTTCTTCTATACCTAATACCTTGAGTGCTGCATGACGGATTGCTTTTGCTGGGATGTCTTCATACTCATTTCCTTCATATGTTACTGTTCGGCAGTAGGTTTCACTTCCAAGTAAAGTTGTACAGGAATCACAGTAGTTCTTTGATACTTGGATATTCAGAATATCTTCAATGGGAACTCCATCGA
>CALGKJ010000163.1 GCA_937930535.1 uncultured Clostridia bacterium | reverse complement strand
TCGCTTATTGTTCTCTTGCTCTTCGCTTTCGAAGTGTTTCGCTCACCGCCGACCTTTACTATGTTAACATAAACTTTATTTGATGTCAACATGTTTTTTTATTTTATTGTTCTGCGTCTTTAAGTTTTATAAACTCTCGGGCGCAGATAATAATATATCACAGCTATACATGAGAGTAAAGCGCTATAACCATATCAAATTCATTGATATACGTTGATTATATCATATTACCTTACTATTTCTACTGAATACACAAGTTTATTTTATAATTTGCTTTTACAATAAGCACATCCCTTAACGTCCTTATTTGCTTATTTAAAAGTTTTATGTCTCATTAAATCATAATATGCGCCTTTAATTTTTTAAAAGTGTACTGTTATCTATTTGTAAGTGTTCTATATAAATGGTGTCAAAGATTTTACATTATCATAATTTCACAGCACCATTTATCTTTGATAGAAAGTGCATACTTATAAAGCTTAGATCTAAGTTCTTTAGCACTTTCTATATATATATAATAGTATTAATTACAGCTTTTTAATGAGTATTTCTACATAATTAAAAAGCTTTGTATTTTATCTATTATAGATTAGCAACTCTAAAACTCAAAATACTTTTCGTTAAGAGTTGCTATTCTCTTAGTGAGAAACAACTGGATAAATTTAATTTTAAAGTTGTTTCTCTATATAATGAAGAAAAATAATATTATATATATTTTAAGCAATGAAATCCATTAGTATATATTAACGTTAATTAAATTGCGCTGCTCAGAATGCTATTTCAACATTTTACTAGGACATTTTTCGCCATTGCTAAACCAAGCACAGCGTTTGCAATCAAGGCAAGTCTGTATTTCATGATTTTGCTGTGCGTGAATTGCCCAGTTAGGATCTGCAAGAAAACCTTTGCCGATAGCTACAAAGTCAGTCATGTTCATTGAAATCAGATATTCTGCTTTACTAGGGGTGCGAATTCCATTAACCACTATTACCGGAATTGAAATATGCTTTCTTATTTCTGTACCACAATACACAATCCAATTATATGGATAGTTTTCAGGAATCTCAGGATACTGCCCATCAGAAATTCCAGCAGAAACATGCAGTAAGTCAACACCTGCTTGTTCTAATCTTTTTGCTATCTCTATTCCATCTTCAAGGCGTGGTTCATTTCCCCCCATACGATACCCGACAATGAAGTTAGTATTAACCTTACTTTTTATTTCATCTATAATTTCTTTAACAAATCGAAATCTATTTGTTAGCTCACCGCCGTATGCATCCTTGCGTTTATTTGTAACCGGCGAAATAAACTGACTTATTAAATATCCATGTGCGCCGTGCAGTTCAATTCCATCAAAACCAGCTTTTTCTGCTCTGATAGCTGCATCAACATACTTCTTTTGAATAGTATGTATTTCTTCAATAGTCATTTCTCTTGCAATTCTTCCATTGATGTCAGATTCGGTTGGTGCTACAGGATTCTCAGTTACAGAAGCAGCAGTCTTGCTGCCTGCGTGGTGTATTTGTAACAGAGCTGTAGTGTCATGCTTGTGGCAGACTGCTGAAATTTTTGAAAGCCCTTGTATATGATCATCACACCATATCCCGAGCTGCGTATCAGCTAAGCGACCTTCTTTATCAACGCAAGTTGCTTCTACTACTATTATGCCTGCGCCTCCTTGTGCTCTTGCTTCATAATGCTTCACATTTTTATCATTTGCTAATCCGTTCTGATTTGAATAATTAAAGCACACCATTGGCGGCAATACTACTCTGTTTTGTATAATATGATTCTTCAATTTATAATTACTAAAAAGCTTCAAAACAACTACCTCCTGTATTACAAATAATAAACTGAATTTATTATTTGTTTTAATGTTTATTCTTATATAACAGCTTCTTTTGCTCGGTCTCCTAAAATTTTAAATGCCTCATTATATAAATTTTTATAGGTCTTTAAATCAGTAGGAGGATAATTAGCTAAATATGTTCTGACTCCATAAGGTCTGAATGGTATAAGCTTAAAAATTGTATACTCATTTAATTGCTTTATAAAATCTGCAATTTTGATTATTGCTTTTTTTTCTTGAGTAAAATCTTCAATAATTACCGTTCTTACTTCATATAACAACCCAAGTTGTGATGCTTCTCTCATATTAGTTATTATCAAACCATTGTCCAATCCTGTAAGACTTACATGCCTCTCTGCATCCAGTGTCTTTAAATCAAACATAAAACCGTCAGTAACCTGACAAAGCCTATAAAATATCTTAGAATCAACATATCCATTAGTATCAATAAAAGTGCTCAATTTAGTGTCTTCTTTAAGCATTCTGAATAATTCTATTATAAACTCATATTGTATCGTACATTCTCCTCCCGAAATAGTTATTCCATTAATAAAATCAGAATACTCTAATATGATTTTATATAGTTCTTCAGCTTCAAGCTCAGTACATTTGGCTGACGCATAGTTTGGACAATTCTTGATACACATATCACAATTAAAACAATGCCTACTATTATATTGTATTTTGCCATTCACTTTTTCAAGTGCATTATTTGGACAGGTATTAACACATGCACCGCAGTCTTTACAAAGACTTTGTGTTTCGGGATTGTGACAGTAAAGACACTTCATATTGCAGCCCTGTAAAAAGACCGCAATCCTGCTTCCTGGTCCATCTATAAAGCTGTTATAGATTATTTTATTAACTATTGCTTTCGTCAAATTTTCTAACTTTCCTTTCTGCAACTCTACAGCTCTTTATTGTCTCTGCACCTAACTTAACAGTACCTTCTTTCAGAGGAACATTTGCATTATATTTTTCTAAATCGCTCTTTTTCACTAAATAACCTGTTATTCTAATCAATTCCGAATCGGAGGTATTTAATGCGAATACTTTCAGTCCATTTTTCATTGCACCTTTTATAATTTTCAGCACACCCTCCATGTTACTTTTTGCTGTTTTATCAAATATATAAATATCGCTTACTCCTGTATCAAAATTTTTGTGCAGTTCACTTTCTAGTTTAATCTGCTTGAAGATTTCTGGTTCATTTCCTACTTTTATTCTTACACCTGCTGTTTCTTCTTTGTCTGTATCAATTCCTGATTGAGCATGAAAGCCTATTTTCCCATTAGTGGCATAGCAATAGGATCCGTCACAGGATTTTATTAGTTGAAAGCTTCTTTGTATTATTTCATTTGCAATAATATCAGCTTTTTCATCCTGTCCCATTTTCAAACCGCTAGTAAGGGTTTCAACACATTCATATAAACCGAAAACTCCTGCCATTGCTGTGAAATTTTCTATATTAATTAGTCCTTCTCTAACTAAGAAGCTGCTTTGAAAAAAAATTGCGTTTTCAACTAAATATTTTGTTCTAGCATTTATTATTTCACAAAGGGCTTCTATTACATCTGGCAATATATTATTAAAAAAATCTTCATGATCACTAGCCAAGCTTGCTGCTTTCGCAAGGTTCAATCTGACTAACGTATAGCTTCCTCCGCCTATTGGCAAGGTATTATAACAGCTTGCAATACCATATCCACTTTTGTATAAGCCTTTTAGTTCAGCATCATTTACAAAATATGGTTTCCCGACTTCAAGAGCTGTGTCTATTACTTCAATTGCAAAGTCGTCTGGAGTTTCATGGGAAAATTTAAATGAAATATTGGGCACTGCTTTTTTCAGTTCTTTTTCCAACTGCAATATAATGCTTCCTACTATTGTCCTTTTCGGTCCTATATTCATATGGACAAATGCATCCGGCATCAATCTATCTATATTAATTAAATACATTTTTAAGAGATTATATAGTTCCTGGCGGCTAACTGTATGTGTAAAGGGTTCCAGCAGCTCATCAACTTGCCCCAGATAAACTGGATAACCAGTAATAGATGGAACATATCCATAGATTATTAAAAGAGCATTGATAGCTTCATACATATTTTTAGGAGGTTCTAAATCTAAATAATCACTGCCATTTCTCATGAAGATTCCGTAGTCAGGTAAAATATACCTAGGTCTATAAGGAGCATTTCCCTCAAAAATATCACATATTACTCTACTACTTAAATAATTAGCTGATTTTTTACTAATGTTGACGTATGGCAGCATATTTTCTGCTTGGATAGCTAATTGCTGCCTCTTCTGTTTGTACTCTAAAGCAGCATTATTAATAATGTTTAGTATTTCATTCATATTATCACCTCATAAATCATCCTTTATAGTTCAGTAAATTGCTATAAACCGATTAGAATAGTATCGAATTTTTTAAGCACTATATCATAAAACTTAATTTGAGATATAATCTTGAAATTATTCATTAGTACTCCATATGTCTGACTTTGAATATTTACTATAATATTCATATGGTTCACAAGTTTTAATTCTTAGCGTGACACTATCTAAAAATTGCGATTAAGTAAAATTTTCTCCTTTTAGAAAATACTAATCAAAATTATAATGTATACAATTTCTAGTTTCTTGATAGTTAAACCCACATTCATAGCAATAATAACCTTTAGTATCTGCACCGGCTGCGGATCTACAGAACCATGTACCCACATTCAATCTACCTCCACAGTTAGGGCAAACCATATAAGCAAATACATTTTGAATAAAAGTAAGTAGTAATACAACTACAAGTACAAAAATTATAAATTTATTTTTCTTTTTCATTTGTAT
>CALGKJ010000162.1 GCA_937930535.1 uncultured Clostridia bacterium | reverse complement strand
ACGACTCCCTTGGGCTTGACAAAGGATTGTATCATGTTATTAACTCTATTAAAATCCTGCTCCCTAAAGCCTCGAACATCTACTATAACTAACTTGTCATAATACTCATTTGTATTGCCTCTGCCATTCTTTCCTATTTCGTGCAAATCCAAGGGGTATAGTTCAAAAACCCCATCTATAGTATTAGTACTTGTAATAATAAAGTCTTGCCTAAATCTAAGCTCAATGTCTTGCAACGCTTCACTGCTTACAGACATATATGCATTATTAAGATCGTGTATGCTATCAATATCAAATTCATGAATATAGCTGTCCTTAAAGGGCTTTATACCATATGCTTTTAATTGATTTTGAATGTATTCAACAGTTAGCTTATTTTCCTCAGTTCCTGCCAATCTGCCATTATAGCTTTCACCGCTGAGCTCAGCTATGGTATTAAATGCATTTACACTACTAAACTTGTATATACTTTGGGGCTGTGGATAAAAAACAATAGTAATAAGCAGTAATATTAATATACTCTTTATATAAACACTGCTTTTATTATCCTTGAAATTTTTCAACTGATGAAAGTATTTAAGTGGTGAAAGTATTGAGGGAAGCCTTCTAATGAAGGATATTACCATAGAATCCCGCTTTTCAAACTCGGACCTGAGTCCCTCCCCAAACAGATTAAGTCCAATAATACTCACTGCAAATGCAATTGCAGGAAATATCAAAATCCATATGTACTGTCCTGAAGTCAAAACATAATTGGCTCCCCTTAACAGATTCGCCCAATCAAATTCAAAGGGAAAGCTTGAAGCCTCCATAAAGGCTTCGTAACCACCAGAAAATACTATACCAAAAACTCCAAGCTGTGTCATTATCAATAAAATCATTGCCATTTCCATAAAGAACATGACGATGATCGTTGGTATTATATGGGGAATGATATTTTGACAGGCTATTTCAAAGCTTGTTTTACCTATTGCAACTTCTCCTTCAATAAAATCCTGATCCAGCACCTCTTTTATTTTTGCAGTTAATACATTTGCAAATTTACTCCAGCCCAAAAAAATCAGTAAAAATATCATTACCTGCCTAGTTCCACCGAACAAATCTGTAAACAGTCTAATCCCCGATAGTAAAAGAATCAATAATATCAATGGCAAAGCACTAAAAATAATATTAAATTGTTTTATCAAAAATCTAGATATAATATTCCCATAGGCGGCTGATATAGAAACAGGAAGTGCCACTAAAAGTCTGCCTAAGGCTGAAAAAAAAGCAACCAGCATGGTTGTCTTGCAACCGTATATAATTAGACTTTTTAAATCCCTGCCTCCAAAATCACTGCCCCAAGGATATTCCTTTGATGGCGGAGATACAGGATTTGTAAAGGTAGAGCTATTCTTATCATATTCAAATTTTTGTCTGCCATATGGATCTGCATCACTGTATAGCTCAGGGAATATGCTCATTGTAAACAGCAGTACAAGTATAATAGCTCCAATAAGCAAAGGCAAATTCAGCTTTCTCATAGTGCGTCCTCCCTAATCCTCTTGTATGTAATATTTTTAAGTATATAGAATAATAAATCCAGCATAAAAAATATAAGCCCTAGTACTAATGCAATATATATAATTCCGATTTTGTAATTTTCACGAAAGAATCTCATTAAAACAGTTGTTAAGCCAGGATACGCGAACAGATATTCAATAATCATAAGATTGCATATTATCAAGGCAGTAATATTGGATAGTGTCTCAAACACTACTCCTATTGCATTTCTAAAAACATGATTCCAAAGAATTCTTCTATTAGAGCAGCCTTTGCCTCGTGCTGCTTTAATATAATCCTTCTGATAACAGCTTTCGATACTCATGGTCATTGTTCTTGCTATATAAAATGCCGGTAATATGGAAAGTGCTGTAATTGGAAGTATCAAATGATTTATTGTCCCAGCTCCACCAACCTTTAAAAGCTTTATTCCGTTCTTGCTTAAAAATACAGCAAGTAATTGAAGCAATGAAATCATTAAAATATCAGGTATTGAAATAGGTATTATGGTGGCAAGAATCCTTAGGCTATTGTTCTTACGTTCACCCCGTCTGCTATCAAAAACCCCTTTGGCTATGCCTGCAATTAGTCCTACAACAATACTTATACCAAGTAATTTAAGTGATTTATTCAGAAGGTCAAATACATATGTATTTATTGATTTGAATTTATACTCAAAGTCTATATTGAAGATGATAAATTTGTTAAAAAGTTCATTAGTATTTGAAAATATAGACTTTATCGGATAAGTAGCAACCCAGTCACCATCTATGTACTTAACTGAAAAATGTGGAGGTATAAAGTTAATTAGTATTGTAATATACATAAAAGCAAAAAGTATAATAATAGAAGCTAATAACTTAATAGATAATTTTTTAATCGCTCTTTTCAATTTATTTTCACTCTCCTTAAGTAAACGATTTCACACTTTTCAATGGGTTTAACATATGGCATTGTATTTAGACATTTGAATAAGCTTTTAAATGGAATAATATTCTTTTAATATATTATCAGAAAATATTGAATTTTCTACCCCATTTTACAGCGAATATGTGAATTTATTGTGAAATTAGTAGGAAGTTTTGTTAATAATATTAAAGAAGTAAG